>JAJDCF010000023.1 GCA_029260955.1 Patescibacteria group bacterium
GATCTGGCTTTAGTTCGTATTTAGCCGGCTTGCCTATATCGTGCAAAAAGATTGCCCAGCAAAGATCAAGACTTGCCCACTTTTCTGGCATGTCGTGGAGAGCTTTGAAGGAGTGAGTTAAAACGTCGCCTTCCTGGTGGAAGCGGATTGGTTGTGGGACGCCCTTTTGCACCATTACTTCGGGCATGATGTGCTCAAAAATGCCGAACTTTTCGAGTTCGCGGAAGCTATGAGCCCGGCGAGGGTGAATCATCATTTTATTGAGTTCATCAGCCACGCGTTCTTTGGAAATATCTTTGATAAGATGGGCTAATTCGCTGATAGCAGCTTCGGTGCGAGGCTCATAATCGAAACCAAATTGGTTGCTGAAACGAATGGCTCGAAGTAAACGCAGATGGTCCTCTTTGATGCGCTCACTGGGCTCACCGATGAACCGAATTACCTTGTTTTTGATGTCTTCCTGGCCATTCACGTGATCGATAACCTTTTTAGTTATTGGGTCATAAAAAAGACCGTTTATGGTGAAATCGCGGCGAATGGCGTCCTCTTTGGCGGAGGTAAAAAGTACTGCATCGGGCCGCCGGCCATCGGAATATGAAGAATCTGAACGGAAAGTTGCGATTTCGAATTCATGTCCGTGGACAATACCCAAAATTACCCCAAATTGCTTGCCAATGGGGATGGTCTTGGATTCAAGGTGCATCTCATCGACGATTTTTTCGATTTCATCGGGTGTGGCGGAAGTTGCGATATCGTAATCTTGTGGTTCACGTTCCATTAAAAGGTCGCGCACGGATCCACCTGCAAAATAGGCTTCATGACCAGCTTTTTGGAATGCTTCGACGATTTTTATGGCGGTATTTTCCATTTATTTTTCTTTGGGGGTATTGTATCAAAAATATGCAATATTAGCCCACTAATAGTGTGATAATAGCGGGCTAATAGTCGACTAATATTGCCAAAAATAGATATGCCCTGCAGCTCACCCACCGCATGAGCATTATTAATTTTGGTAGCTTTTTTCTAACATTCTTTAAAATGATTTTTAAAAATGTCCCCCTAGTTGGACATAGAAATTTTGTTTTGTTATCTTTATTCTGATTACTAAATAAAATGAAAGATATATGATGACTGCCCAAGATATTCTAAAATTAACTGATCCAAAGAACCAGAATTTACCTAAAATAAGCGCTGATTCGTCCTACAAGAAATATGATGTGGTGTTCATTCCCGTATTTGAGGAAACAGCAAGCAGCGTTGTGAGGATGTTTCCTATTCTCAAAAAACTTAAGTTGAAGGGGAACAAAAAGGAGTCGCATGATGTGGCAAGTGGCACTCAAATTTTGAAAGTGCGAGGCATGGGAAACCAGGAAAAAATGACTCCCAGAAAAATTCGCCGCATGTTTGGTTCAATATATATGGGGGCTGAATCACTGAAAGCTAAGAAAGTTGGGATTCTCTGCGAGGAACTGGATTGGGTCTATTTTGCTGCTAGCTCTGTTCATGTGGCTGCCCTAAATCCGGCTATTCTTAAGCCAAGCGGAAAGCCATCTAAGGTTCCTGAAGTTGGCCTTATCAACCCGAAATTCAAGTCTAAGGCTGCAGCCGCTAAATGGGAAATTCAGAGAGGTGTGAATATGGCTGAAAGCAAAAATTTGATGCGTATTCTGGGGGCCACTCCACCAAATAGCCTGAGCACAGAAACTTATGCGAAAGTGATCGAAACGCTCTGCAAAAAATGGAAAGTGAAGTGTAAAAATATTCCAAAAAAAGCCCTCAAAACGTATGAACTTTTAAATGCGGTCTCGGAAGGAAGCGGGCATGATTCGAAGTTGCTTGTGATTACAATTCCAGTTTCCGGCAGCAAGAAATCTACCGTAGTTGTTGGTAAAGGACTTTGTTATGACAGCGGTGGAATGCAGGGCAAGGGTTCATACATGAAGACCATGAAGGAAGATATGGCGGGAAGTGCCAGCGTTATGGGAACGATTTTGAACATCAAAAAGAATAAGCTCAAATTGAAGCAAACGACTCACTTTTTGCTTCCACTTGCTGAGAATATGATGGGAGCTAGTGCCATGCGGGCTGATGATGTGTGGACTGCGGGGGACGGTCAACTGGTTGAAATCATTCACACCGATGCCGAAGGTAGACTCGTTATGGGTGATGCCATCTGCTATGCGAAGAATAATCTTAAAAATATTGAAACCTTTTACACCATCGCTACCCTGACCGGAAGTTGTGTGGTGGCGCTTGGCGAAGTGTATACCGGCAGTCTGTGTAACGATGACGATCTTCGGGAAGAAGTTGTAGAAGCAGGTAAAGAGTCTGGTGATCTCGTCTTCCCGGGGCCTTGGGACATGGAATATGATGACAATAACTCCCCTGTCGCTGATGTGGCTAACCTTGGCGAGAAAGATCGTGATGCTGGCTGGCTTAAGGCTGGTTTTTACCTAGCTCGTTTTGTGCCAAAAGATAAAAAGACCGGCGAACTAACCGCCAAATTCTGCCACTTTGACATTGCTGGTTCCATCGACATGAAAGCCTCTGGCTCTTCTTACAGAAAGAAAGGCTTTAATTCTGGTGTAGGTGTCGGATATTTGAGTGCTTTGCTAACTAAGTAGAAAAACTGCCAATAGCAGTCTTAAAGAGCTTGATTTTCAGGCTCTTTTTTGGTATAATATTAAGATTAATTTAAAAACCAAAATAAATGTCCGGTAACCCAAGCAAACAAGATGAAGGTTCGAACTCAGAGCAGGATGTAGAAAATCTTGATCCTAATTCATCTGGAATCAGCATAAGGACTGACCTACCAGCAGACTCAGAGAAAGCTTCTGTTAAAGCGGATGCTGGCTCGGATAGTTCGATAAATGTACAAAAAGTTGATGAAGCTAAAGAAGTGCGCGAAGATGTATCAAATGACTTGAGCGGTAAAACTGAAGCAGAAGCGGCAGGTTCGGCACCCACTAAGAGACCAACAGAGGATGAAAATGGGTCTCCTGACACTGTGCGTAGCCCTGTCACGCCTGGCATGGAATCTTCATCTGAAACTCCTGATGTACCTTTCAATCCTGAATTGGACTATGGAGATGATGCACCTTTCAATCCTGACTTGGACGATGGGGATGATGTACTGCCAACTAGTGCGCCACCAAATGTAGCACCTGATTCTGCTCCTGATACCAGAAGATCTGCGGAAGCGACTTCTGCGAGCGCCGATACCCCCCCACCACACATTTCTGCCGCAATTGATGCTGCGGCGGCTGGAGATGAAAGAAAAAGAGAGAGGCTGTATTTTCTTTGGAGAGTGTATATGGGTGATTCTACTTTGCAGCTTCCTAATGGTGTAGATCCGACGCCTGTTATGGAACGTATGCGTACAGCCGACAATAGTGATTTAACCTTGGATGAGGCAGTTAATATACTGAACTCCGCACTTGAAATGGTTTGGCCTGCTGGGCCTGCGGGACCTGATTCTGGACCAATTCCGGTTACTCCTGATCCTGTACCACCTGATTCTGAACAAAATGATGAGCAGGAATCAAATGCTGAACTTAGCCCTGAACGAAAACAAGAGCTAATTAATGAATTTTTGGAACGAAAAGGTTATCGCAACAATCGTGAAGCGGCAGTATTTGCCATTAGAGTTGTTTTGAACCGAAGAATAGAGGCAGAAGAAGATATGACTGATATGGAAGCCTTCTTAAAGTCAGCTGTTTTCGAAAATGATATTGACCGTGAAGCGAGAGAAACGGATTTGTCAGTATTAGAGGCCGATGAAGCTGAAATAACAATGCAAATGGAAGATTTGGTCGATCAAATTAAAGACCTCAGAAAACAGTGTAATAGAAAAAAAGGAACCCCTGCTGAAAAAACGCAGCTGAAGGCAGACCTACAAGAAGCAAGGGAGAAAAAGTTGCCACTTGCAGGGGGTCTAAGACGCGCGAAAGAACTGGTCACGCGAAAGAAGATGAAGAAAACTAAGGGAACAGTTCATCAGAGAACACCTGAGCAGCTACTTGGCATGATTAACATGCATTTTGCTAAACAGGAGCTAGATGACCCCGATGAAACACCTGATTACACTCTTGTTTTAGCTGAAACTCAGGAACAACTCGAAAGCGCACGAGATAGATTATTGGATGAGCGAGCGGGGGTCGGAGCCTGGTTCGGCGACATTTTGGAACCGAGACTGACATCTGTACTTCGGACTGTGGTTGAAAAGGATAAATCACTGAAAAAAGTTACAGCTGAAGAAATCGACAAATTGATTGATTCATCCGACAATCGTGGTGGTGTGGAAACCTGGATTGAGGACCTGGAAGATGCTGAGGGGAAAGACATTCCCGAAAAAGAAAAAATGGAAAAAATTGTTCCTACTCTAATTGGACAATTGGCTTACGCGGTCAGTTCAAATCGACTCAATACCTATTCACGGGAAAATGGGAGGAATCTCCTCAGTCATTTGAGACACGTATTACACACCCATTCCATGAAGGAGGCTAAGAAAGCTTCTGGAGAAAAAGGTACAGACAAAATGAATGCTTACTTTGAAAGTCTAAATGAACTTAATGGAAAGGCTGCAAAGGCAAAACATGAAATTGTAGAGAACTTTGCGCGACGATGTAGGCGTGGCAAGATGGGCTTACCTATTGCCGCAGGAGCTCTTGCCACAAGTACGATTTTTGCCGCTACAATTGCGCCTACCGGTTTAGCCCTAGGTGCAATTGGGGTTGCAATGGGATCTGGAGCGGCTGCTGCTGGCAGCTTTAAGGTCCAAAAGCCTGAAACTAAAGCTTGGCTTCGAAGGAACGCAGTTCGCGGTTTGGCCGCAGGTGGGATTGGAGCATTGGCGGTGGGTATAACACCGTGGATTGCTGCACCATTGGCCGTAGGTGGCTTTTTTGCACCAAACTTATGGAAAAACAAGGCAGCAATTGGAGCAGGTGGAGTTGCGGTAGGAGGAGCAGCTGCTACGGTAGGAGGAGGAGCTGCCAAATTAGGCGGGAAAGGGATAAAGGCTGCAGCACCTGTTGCTGGTCGTCTTGGACTTTGGGGCGTTCCACGTGCTATTGCTGCTATTTCATTTGTGGGGCTATTACCTCTTATAATCAGTGAACGATACCGCAATTGGTTCTTTTCTTTACCTAAACTAAAAGCTTAAAATGGCTAAAACTGAGACAGAAAATTTTGATATGTATGTCTATATAGATGAACTCATCGATGAAATGGGCATGAAAAATGAAGATGAAGCAAAGCTTTCCGCGCTAAAAGAAAGCATGTTTAAAGCCCTAAGCCGAGAGCTTTTTGAGGCCGCGGCGGAGAACATTGAAGCTGATGTTATCGATATGGTGATGGACGAATTAAAAGATGAAGAGGATCCTGGGCTCATTCTACAAGAGCTGGTGCAAACCAGCCTCAGTGCACAACTGGCAATGTTGGCTGTTCTGGATAATTTCAAAAAAAACACTTTAGAAGCCTTTAACACACTCAAAGCCTAATGTTTAAAGATTTTAAAAAATACGGAGAATTTGAACTTTTTTCTGAAAACCGACTACTTTTTGTAAGACCCAGAAAGGGAGAAAGGAGACCTAGATATTCCCCAAAGGGTGCAAATTTAACCCCTGCAGAAAGAAAGAAAAGATTAGCCGAGCTTGCAACAGATTTAGACAATGAGAAATTTGCTGGGACTCCCTATAAAGCACCCAAACACCCCACCCCAACTCATACAGAAGATCGACATACGAGAACCAAAACTGCTCCTACACCATATTACAAAAAATCCGCCGAAATCGCCTCAGAAAGGGTTAAATTAGCTGGGCAAATGAATGCTATTGAGACGAAAAAAATGCAAGGCATACACTATGCCTTATATAAGCAGTATATGAATCCGGCCTTTATGATGCATCTGAGAATGACTACACTTCCGGATAAGTCTGCACTTGCGGATACGGTTTTCCCATTGCTGGATATGGTAATGAAACAGCCTGATCAATTTGACTATCGGAGTAAGGGCGGCAATATCACTCATATTGTGAGGCGTGAACCATATACTAAAAAGGCTGAAAAGGATAAAAAAAATGAAATTGATATTCCTAAAGACTTTTTGGTGGTTATGGAGGGGAAGGATGGGGCTATAAGCAGGGTTGAGGGAAGTAAAAAAAAGGCGAATTTGATGGTAAATGGTAAATTTCCCTGGATATCGAATGAAAAGTTTAGAAAAGATATGGAAATCTACCAGGCACGTTGGACGAATGAACTTGTTGCGAATCTTTATGATGAAGATACTGCAACTCAGAAAGAATGGGAAAAGAAGTTTAAGAATTCCTTCGGTAAAATTTCTGGTCCTATTAAGGATATTTATGAAACCATGAACATTGATTTTCCAAAACGGTTTCTTGGCATGATTGATTCTAGAAAAATGCGATTTGAACTAGAAGATCCACAAGTTATGGCTCTTAGAACTCATATGCTAAAACAAGGTAAAAACTATGATGACATAACCAAGAGAGGCTATGGACCCAATGGTAAATTTCAGGTTGCAGTTTTGCCAGATAAACAAACCGGAGGCTATACAATACACACAAGGACATTTCAGAAGAATCCTATTCATGTAGATAAGGAGGGCTATATTCTAAGGCCTCAGGCAGATGGCAGATGGAAGCGCGATACGCGCTATGAAGAGAAAGTTCGTCGAGAATATTATCGAGATCCTAATCACGCGAAAGCCAAGACTGATCTAGGTAAAAAACCAGCAGAGAGAGATAGAATGAATAAGATCAACCTAAAAGATACGCCAAATTCTCCAACAGACTTGCATCAAAAGAAAATTCAAGAATTCATTTTTAGACGTGAAGCGGTGGATCAAAAAGTCTATGACAAAAGCACTACTATGAGAGAGCTTAAGGACGCTGCCAAGGAAGTTCGTGATCCTAGTAAACCCGATGAGTACAACGCTAGAAGAGATCTGGCAATTGAAGCATCTAACGACCGCAAAAAGTTGCAGAAAGAAATAAAAATAACGCTAGATGGAGATTTGGGGAAACTAGATCATACAAGAAATGATAAAGCGGCAGTAGCGTTGAATTTGTTTATACCTGCTAGGCCATAAAAATAGGTAAAATAGCGCAAGAAAAGGTGGTAAATTCAATACCATGTTTTTGGTGTGCGTCAAGAGCTCTAGCCTTCCATTTTAAGCCATTTTTTGGTATAATATATAGATAAATTAAGTGGCGAATGAACTTTTCCTCATCTCATCAAAGAAATATAGACCTTAGCTTGTTTGGCCTACTAGCCAATCGTTTTCTGAATGTACAGCCCAGAGCGGGTGCACCAGAAAAGGCTGCAGGTGGTAATGGAGCCGAAAAACCTGAGGGTCACCAGGTTCCACATGACGATGTAAGTGCTAAGCGGAAAGAAGTAAGGGAGAAGACTGCGCGTTACAAAGAGCGCATAGGAATGGAAGTCGATAGCTATAACGATTTTTATCACGAAGATTTTGAGCCACAGGTAGATACGATTATCTATGAGACTCTCATATTAAATTTCAGTAATCTTAATGAAACCAAGAAGCAAATTGCTTCGATCATCAAAAAGTTAGGTGAAAAGCTTGGCCCAAATTTGAACGGCAATGAGCAATACCTACACCTGAATAAGATATTTGGAGTTATTGATAAAATGCAAAAACTGCCTGCTAGGGGTAAGGAAGCTATCAGACAAGCACACCGCGGCAGACTGTATCGCAAACATGCTGAAATGATTCAGGCCAAAGATCAAAGAGAGCTCTGGGAGAAGAAGGATATCTATAAACAAGCCAATAAAACATTCAATACTCTTGCCGCTACCAAAGAATTTAGAGGTGTATGGCAAGATGCAGATGGCCTTGTGTCACAGCGTCAACGTGAATCCAGAGAATTGTTTATGGCCATAATTGCAGAAAAGACTGGTGGCTTTGAGAAAGCTTTTGTACTGGGGGATAAATTCAAAAATAATTTTGAAGATAACATTCGCAACTTCCCTTATATTTACAGCAAGTTTTTGGAGCATGCAGGAGACACTATGGCTGGCAAGGCTGTATCGCTTGAAATCATTCAGGCCGCACAGGCAAAAGCAAATGAAGCACGGGCTAAGTTACAAGGCTTGCCTCCAGCAAAAACAATAATCGATAAACATTCTTCTGCTGGAATTGACTCAAAAAAACTGCCAGATGAACCCGGTATACCAGCAACAGAGGCATGGGGGGAAAGAGTAAAGGTATTAAATGGCATGGTCATGAGCTTGAAGGCAAAAGCTTCTTCAAAGGATTATCCACAGCCCAATACGTGGATTAATGCGGCAAATCAGCTTTCGGTCTACAAGGCTCACTCTGAAGCTAATTTAGCTTTGAGTAACATAAAGGATCGTGAAAAAAAGATACAATCCGCATTCACACGTAGCGCACTCAGTTCAAAGCGAACCTTGCTGATGGAATTGGCCATGCAGAAGTTCATGAAGGCTCAGAATGTAATCGACTTTCCATATGGGAATGCTGACTGGAGATATAGCTTGCACCCAACCGTTCGCAGAATGCTGGTTGCCAACGCTTATGAAACCGGCGTGGTCAGCTATAAAACGAACCCAGATGGGACTGTTGAATACGACAAGAAGGGAGATGAAGGCAAAAGGAATGTCTGGATGCTATCGACCTTGGCCTTGTCTAATTACTTCAGTTTTAAAGAAGTAGGTAAGCATATGGATGCCGATCATGAGGCTGTGCTTAAAGCCGCCTATTTAGGAGGTCACATTGCTGTTTTGCTTGAACGCTCAGAAGAGCTTTCGTCAGAACCTAATGGTCTTTTGACGAAATGGATTGATGTACAAAAAAGCGCTAAAGCGGGCACTATACCTACAGATCCACCTGCCAGAGAAAAGTACTTTAGAGATATGATGGGGCAGTATCCACCCGAATACGTAAAAATGTATTCCGCCTACAACTTGGATCAAGCCAGAGCCGCTAAACTCTCTATTAGAACAGACCAGCTTGTTCTGAAAAAATTCCTAGAAGACACTCAAGCTGCTGTTAGAAATCCCTATACTAAAACATCTCAGAAATTCATTGCCGATATACGAAAGCGGTCAGACGATCCAACAGGACGCTTTGCTCCAGTTGGCGCAGCCGCTCAACGACTGGGACTTAGTATGGATCTTAATATTAATATGTCTGCCTTCGAAAAGCAGATGTTCGATTTGCAGATCAACTTTAAAACAGCTGAATTAGAAGATAAAAACATGTTGCAGTTCTTTAAGGGACTTGGCATGAACATTGAAGGAATGTACCCGTTTTACCTAGAAAGGATCGCGAAGAATCCTAAGCTGAAAGCTGAAAATTGGGAGCGCCTACTACTTGGTAGTGATGCGGAATTTAAAGAATTACTTGGCTTATTCAGGGCTATTATCCCCGGCAATAAAGCTGGTGGAAAAGAAGACTTTCTTCAAGGACTTGTATCACTTCGCAAAAAGTATAAAGGCGAAAAGTCATTGACCGATATTAAGCCCAACTTGGAAGAGGGCAGCGAAGATGCTGTCATTCTTAATGTATTCAAACTGTTACAGCTGCATATGTCTGGACGCGCAGAAAAAGCTGCTGTAGGTGCTCGAAAAGCCAAAGAAATCGATGCCTTAATGGGCGGAATGCACGTTGGTGACAAAATCACTAAATATGTAGCAGGTGTGTGGGATATGCTTGTTGGCCCTGGTCAAAGTGCAGCCAACCGCGCTGCTGGCTTGGTATTGATGTATGGATTTTATAAAATCGCCCGCCGAGCCATGAAGGGTGAGGGTAAAGACGGAAAGATATTCCGCGCACTTTTTGTAGCGACTTCTATTGAAATTGCCCTAAAAAATGTAACTGGCCGTGGTGGTTTGGACCGACTCGGCTTTGATGATATTGGTGAAGCTATGGCAGGTACTTATGAAGAAGTTCTTAGGCAAGATGCCGCAAAAGAATTCAAGGAAAAGGGGATTGAAGAAGAAGCTCATGGCGCCGCGCTCATGGCACTTAATGACGTACCTTTTCATCAGGTAATGACATGGTACGAAACCTCCGATAAAAATGGTATGCCTGAAGGCTGGAAGAAGGGAGGTAAAAAGGAGGGTGAAGATCATTTACCTCAAGGACTTCGCAAACATCTTGGAAGGATTTCTACCAAAATGGGTGTAAAAGCTGATTCAGCAACAGTTGATAAAGAAATGGTTGCTCGTCGTGTACTTTGGGAAACAGTTAGGCACTTCTTTGGATATGTAGGCAATAAAGACAATAAACAAGGAATCGGACATGGAAAGAACGCTTTGAAAGAAAGATGGATTACCATGGTTGATAAACCAGGCCATAAGCCAGTTCATTCAACCTATAACCATAGCGAATGGCTGAAGGCCAGTGGTACTAAAAAGAGTGATATTTCTTGGCAGCTCGTTATGCGTGCTGAGATTGATCCATCAAAGATCGATTTGACCAAAAATAAGACTCATCTCGGCAAATTAAAGACAACCGCCGAAGAGTGGTACGATGCCGGAAGTAACTGGGTACGAGAACACGTTTATAATCCGGGTTCTGACCATGCCAAGGACTTCTTTAAAGACATGACCCAGCAACAGATACCTGGTGCCAAAGACTTCTTTGCTAAGATGGCCGAAGAAACCAAGACGAAAATCTATTTTGGAAAAGAAAAGGCTATTCTTTGGTACGGCGCGCATCAGTATGAAATACGGCGTGTTGCCAAAGATCATTGGGACCTTGTTGTAGTTGGTTTAACAACGCCTTTCAAAATCGCTTACGCGGTTGATAGGTGGGCTGTTCCGTGGACTCTAACCAATATAAAAAGAATCGAGGAGAGTCTAAAGGAGCACAAATTTAGATCAATTGATAAGAATTTTTCTAGAGAGCACATTATAAAGCCTGGAGTTGCTGTGAATTCGACCAACCTTGATGACAATGAGCACTTTAGGTTTTATGGACTTTACCAAGGTCACTTCTTGAGAGCCTTTGAAAATGGACACAGTGGCACAAAAAAGAATGGAAAACCTATGTATCACGAGGATCTTAGAGAAAATGTTGGCTACTATATTACAGACATGACCCCTAGACAGGCTGGAATAAACAAAGACAACCCGCTTTTTGAGGGGAAGCCAGAAAATGTTACTAGAGAACTTATGAAGAAATCCCGTGAGAGAGCTGTGAGAGAGCTTAGAAAGCTGCCAGGTATGGATATCAGACTGATCGAGGAATTTCTGTATCCAATACACCGAATTACAAAGACAAAAAAGCCCAAAAGATTAATTACATTCTGGAGAATGCCACTTGATGGCAGTGTCGAACTTGAGCTGAAAAGAAGAAACCGCTGGCCGGATTACAAAAATCCAAATAAACATAAAGATCGCCAACCATTTAAGGTGGATCCAAGTCAGAGCTCATGGGAGAACATACAGCGTACTTTTGCACTTGGTCTAGGTAAACCGATTGGAACATTGGTGAGTACACTAGGGCCTTATGTTGCGCAAGTACCAAGATTCATTTTTGCCCACATGGAATTTGCCGGTAGGATTTTGAAGTCCATTGGCAGAAGGTTTAATTTGGGTAGAGATTTTAGTGATGCAGTAGACGCCGCCACCGTACGAGAGGAGTCTACAAGACAATTTATTGATGAATTATTTGAGAGCGGTGAGAGTGATAATATGGCTATGTCGAAGTTTTATCAGGATAAGACCAACGCTAGGTTATTCGATTTTTCTAGGGCATATGCACGGAAAAGAGAAAAGCGACTTTCCCTTAAACTTATGGAAGGCAGAAGGGGGAATGGCGAAGCGTATGAAGGTACCTACTACCTTAAGCAGGACATAGATTATGACGATATGCTTAGGTTTTATAATAATCATTACATAGCAAACAGGAGACTTGATGCAACTGATAGGGCTATTGCAGGGATTATCAGAGCAAAACAGAGGGCAGCTGGAACACCTTAGTGGCCCCTTAGACCATTGACATAGGAGTTTTTTTGTGCAAGTATTGAAATCTGGAGGACAAAAAGCTTTAAATACATTTATTTGAAGCCACATTTGCCCTCTTTTTTTGGCGGGAATACTACTTGACAATTTAGATATATTATAGTAGAATAATCCACCTTGGGGAACTGTGCCCCACGTTTGCTAACCTTTGCCCTTTTACAAGCCATATGTGCGAGTTCCACTCGCCATCGACTCTCTGAGTTTTTCGGAGGTGTGGATGGCGGATTGTTCTTTTACATGTTGATCACTAACAATCTGACGTCACAATGACTGTCTTTAGCTTTTCTTTTCTGGAAGGTTGAAGGAGGTCATTGTGACCCATCCCCTACGGGGTTCACACCCCAAGTAGGGGGAAGGATACTAACAGATGCAGACTACATTGATGGCACTTACGGCTGGACCTCACGGCTGGATCGCGAGAAGCGCGGAAAGCGCAAAGGAAGCCAAGGAGTCCTACGACACCTTCCAAGAAATCTTGCAGTTCATGCAGACCATCAGCTGGATCGACCTGTTGGGGCGTAGCCTCCATCAGACGTTCTTCATTTTTGGATTGATGTTCGCCATGACCTGGCTTCTCATCCGAGATTGGAGCCCATCCAAAGCAAGGCTGCACTACGGCATCGCCCTGGGCAGCTACCTTTCGTCGGTGGTTCTCGGAATCATCTACGAAGGCTTTCGCACGTCCAACCACGTGGAGCCCGAGCAGTGGGCCACGTACATGCTGTACACCGTGCTCATCGCGATGGTCCTCAGTGTCGTGTCGCAACACGCGCTGCTCAGAAATCTCGTCAAGAAAAAGGCCTAACGGCCAACGCTTCTAGTGATCAACTCTCTCTCCCGCTCCGACATACCAGTTGGGGCGGCGAGGGAAAGATCTTTTACACCATTTTTGTACAGGTTCCACCTGCCTATCATCTTCTGATTTCAGAGCGATGCTAGGCGGATTGTTCTTTTACATTCATTGCTATGGTATGAGTTGGATGGTCTTGTGACCCTCTTTGTCCCGTTTATGACGAGATGAAGACGGTCACATGGCCGCAAGTTCAACTCTCAATACAACACTATTCACCTTGCGTGGATACAACACATCCCGCAACGGAGAAAGACCTCACGTCATGAGTAAAAACTCGACATTCACGAAGCGAATCGCGGGCCTCTCGGCCCTTCTGACTGCCCTGCTCATCTCGAGCACGGCGCTGGCCCAAGCGGCCAAGAAAGCGGCTACAAAGTCTAGCATTCCCGGTGGCAACATAGTGACCAGCTGGGCCGTAACCATCCTCACTTGGTTGTGGAGCTGGGTCTGGGTCATCGACGGCGAACATGGTTGGTATCGACAAATCTTTATGGTACTGAGCCTGGGCTGGATGTACTGGGGCCACAAGAGCATCAGGACCGTCCTCAACTACATCGGTGGGGTGATGGCTGCGGTCATCGCCTTCCTCTTTGTAGCAGGACTCTTGGCCGCGGTTCCAGGTATCATCTGGGGCGCCATTCCCCTTCCAGGCTGGGCCAAATGGATCCTCCTCATCGTCATCGTATTCTTCGCGGCAGGAGCTGTCTGGGGAATTGTAAAAAGGTGGCTTGGTGGTTTTTGGACCATCTTCAACTGGGCCAGAACCATCGTCGGAACGATCAAGAGTAGCCCCCATCCATTCTGGATGATCCTCGGCGGCCTCTTCTTGGCTGGCCTGATCTGTCACGAACGGGTCACCATCATCACGGAAACGTGGGGCCTCATTCCGGGTATCATTCCTGGGATTTCCGCCCTGGTGGGACTCATCTACGCTGTTCGAGAGATCAAGCGGACTGCCACCGGAGAGGCGGCGCTGGACAGAGCCAAAGCCAGGCTCACTGGGGGCGTACGTCAGGACGAAACCTACGTCTGCACGTGCCACAGTGCTGAAAGACCCATGCTGAAGAGCAATGGGAAACTTAGGTACTTCCCCAGCGGCGAACTGATGACCGAGAAGAGCAAATGCGGAGCGGTCGTCAAAAAGACGGATGATATCTGTCCTGGCTTCACCTGCAGTGATGCGAATCGGCGTTTTCAGCTGTGTTACCCTTGCAACACGCAGTTCAGAATGGATGGTCCAACTGGCCCTGACCGATGCCCCAAATGCGAGCACTTCTACGATCCACTGCCGCCAACCACCCCCGCCCACAAGCCCGGCGAGGACAAGGAGAATCCGCGGAAGGTCGCGTACGAAGCCTCGCTTCGTGGTGGACCAGACGCTCCTCCTGTCATAGGCCCGACGCCAACGCCAACCCCTGTGGCTGGTAAGTGGCTGTGCGTGCAGCTGGTCGTCGAAATGGCCAAGTCACTTGAGGACGGGAAACTCTATCCCGTACCCAAGAAGGTGAACGGCGTCCTTCCCGAAAATAAGGAAGACTGGGAGGACAACATGATCCCGTGCAACACGCCGAACGCCCCTGGTGCGACTGCTTGCACCGAGTGCGGGAAGCCCAAGCCGGGTCATGCGCCTGTCGGTCCGGATCTCCAGCAGGGAGGTTCGAGCGACATTCTGACGGGAAGGTCGGCGTACGGGGTATACTGCCTCGAGCCCAAGTCGAAGTGCGTGCGGGTGAAACCAATTCCCGCTGGGTACAAACGCTGCCCGACCTGCAGCACTCCTCTGCTGAAGGCGTTCGCGCCGGAGCTAGAGGATGACGATCCCATCGATACCTTCTCTGCCGTCGTTGTGGAGGATATTCTGGCGAGTCGCCCTGCGACTCGCAAGGAGCTCCTCAAGGTATAGCCATGCAATGAATGCGCACGTGCCGCGCTCTCTAGTTCTTGACTGAACGGAGAGCGTGGTGCGGCTCATTTACAATTCATAATGTAATTGTTCCACTTGC
>JAJDCF010000024.1 GCA_029260955.1 Patescibacteria group bacterium
AAGGCGTAGTGAACCGTTCCAGGTGCAGGGCCTCCCTCTACATCGTGAAAATCTCCAACTTTTATTGGTGCCTCACCCGGGCAATGCCCTTCCATGATTCCCCGCGCTAACATGAGCGTTTCCTTGACGTTCTGCTCCGAGATGTCCACCCCGTGATAATTTTTAACAAACTCTGCGATTTCTTCATCTTCGTGCCATGGAAAGTTCTCGACGCTTGAGAGATCAAGCTTATTCTCGCGCCTGGTTAAGCCTTTTGCAAGCAGCTCAGCCAGCTGATGCAGACAGCGACCTGTTCCACAACCAAGATCCTCGGTTACCAACCTTGTTGGAGATATACGAAACTCTTCTGCAAGAATATTTAGGATGTGGGCATGGCAGCTAGTTTCAATCATGCCAAAATACTCCCTATGCCAGGAACTGTCTCTATCTACTCTATATTTCGAAGAAACATCTGTCAGCGCCTGATCTGAATCCCCTCCCCGATCCGCTATGACCTGATTTAGGGTAGCTGAAATACCATCCATTTCAGTCAACATCTGCTCCGACCATTCCTCAAAATTGCTATGATTTAACACGCTAAGAAGCTTTGCGTACTTGGTAGCGTCCGGCACACCGTAAAGTCTTTTAATATCCTCTGGATGCATAAAATCATCACGACCTTTCGCGTCGAGTGACCTATTGATATCAAGTAGTACATGCTCTTCTACTGGCTGATCTAGGCTTTTCAATAGCTGACTAAGTTTTGATCGTGTGTCTTCGCCAATGTCGGTCGCTGACTGTGCAACTTCCAGAGCCGGTCGGCACTGATCGATTAATTTTATCGTTTTTGCAGCAAATGTTTTGTGCTCCTCAGTGATACACACTCTGGCAAGCTCAAAACTATGCTGATAGTCATAAGTCGGTGTAACTTTGGTTGGTTGCTTTGAAGTGGACATTTTGTCGGGTGGGAGCTTTGATGCAATTTGATAGATTGGGATATATTAAAGCACAATTATTTGACTTTTGTCAATACATAATATGCTTATTTTTGGCCAATGCTAACCATTATCAACTACTTTCCATCTCACCTCTTTTTCGAGTGTGCCCTTTACCGTAAAACCGGCTGCTTTTGTGTGCCCGCCGCCACCAAAATTCGAGGCGATAGCGGATACGTCTACATCTTCGTTTAAGGTGCGCAGTGAGCCCTTAACGGCACCCTTTTTTTCAGTCAAAATCACGCTATAGGCCGAGTTTGGTACCGCATTTACGTAATCTACCACTCCTGTCATCTCGTCGTAGGTCGCTCCGCATTCCTCAAAATCTTTTTGGGTTACTACCGACATCGTTACGCCATCGGGTGTTCGATAAGTATTTTTGAGCACTCTACCCCAAAGACGCATGGTCGAGATTTTGGTGGTGCTGAAGAGGTCCTTAGAAATTCCTCGCAAGTTAGCCCCCTTGGCGAGTAGTCTGGCAGCCATACGAAGGGTTTCGGCATTTGTGTTTGAGTGAATAAAGCTGCCTGTATCGGTGTAAATACCTGTGAGCAGACAGGTGGCGGTGTGGCGGTCCAAAGGCAATTCCATGTCCATCAGCATTTGGTAAATCACCATGGTTGTGGCAGCAGCGGTTGGAACCACCACATTGTATTTTCCGTAATAATCGTTGGTAGGGTGGTGGTCAATGTTGATTACCTCTCGGCTCTTGTCAAAAAGCTCGGGGTAAATTTCGTTCACTCCTGTTAAATGTGTCGCACCGGCATCCAGAATAAAAACCAGATCGTAATCGATGTGCTCAATGCCCACTTTTACTGTTTCGATTCCTGGCATAAATGCAAAAACCGGTGCTGGTTCATCTACGCATGCGACAGTAGGACTTTTTCCCAGTTGAATGAGAGTATGATAAAGGCCTAAAGCTGCACCCAGTGTGTCGCCATCGGGGCTCTTATGGGGTATAAGAAGAACCGTCTCGGCTTTTTGCATAGCCTCTTTTATAGCCTGTAATTCGTTTTTATTTAGTTGCATGTTGTATTTTTTTTTAGATATCATGGTATCCAGATAAACTTGATCGGCCAAGTAATTGCGGTGGCGCGACAAATGAAATATGATGTAATCGAATGGAAAAAATAAAAATCATTTTTGTAGGCACGGACCATGTTGGAGGTGAGCTATTACAAGCCATTTCCAAGCTATTTGACGTGATGCTCGTGGTGACCGGGCAAGACAAGGCTGCAGGCCGAAAGCTTCAACTTCAGCCTTCGCCAATTAAATTGGTTGCCGAGGAATTGGGAATTGAGGTTTTTCAGCCTATCGACATTAATACGAACCTTAGCGTTCGCAGAATGGCCAATTTGAATCCTGATATTATTTTGGTTATGGCCTACGGACAGATTCTTAGTCAGGAAGTCTTGGATATTCCGAGAATTGCCTGCCTTAATGTGCATGCCTCACTGCTGCCTAAATACCGAGGAGCCTCCCCTATTCAGTCCTCTATTTTGAATTTGGATAAAAGAACTGGCATCAGCCTGATGAAAATGGTGAGCAAAATGGATGCGGGACCTGTTTATAAACAATTAGTTCTTGGAATTGATGCAATGGATACAGGCCAAAGCCTGGCAGGTAAACTGGCTAAGCTATCAGCTGAAGAGGTACCTAAGGCGCTTGTGGAAATCGAGGCCGGATTACAGCCGGAGGAACAGGATGAGAGCAAGGCAACTTATTGCGGCAAAATCTCTAAGGCGGATGGGCAAATTGAGTGGAATCGACCTGTTCAAGAAATTCTGGCCCAAATGCGTGCATTTGATCCATGGCCCGGCACTTATACTTTTTTCAATGACAAAAGACTGAAGATTCTTTCCTCTGAGATTCGAGAGGGAGCACCTTCCGGAGAACCTGGTTTAGTAAAAAGAGAGGGTATCGTCTGCCAGGATGGCCTACTAAGCCCGCTTGAGCTTCTGATTGAGGGTGGAACAGCTCAATCACTGCATGATTTTATTAATGGACATCCCGATTTCATCGGAGCACAACTTAAATAACCTCTAACCTTATTTAACTATGAAGAAATTAGTTGATTTATCAAGCCTTACTAAAGACGAAATCACTTCGATCATTGACCTAGCTGACGCACTCAAAAAGGATCCTGCCAAGTACTCGCAGGCCATGCTAGGCAAGACATTACTGATGATTTTTGATAAGGCTTCGCTCAGGACCAGAGTTAGCTTTGAGGTCGCCATGACTCAAATGGGTGGGCATGGGATTTACTATAACGTTTCTACATCACCACTTGGCAAGAAAGAAACCATGAGCGATACAGCTCAAACGGCTTCGAGGTATGTTGATATAATCATGGCCAGAATGGGATCACATGAAGATTTTGTTGAACTAGCTAATACCTCTTCTGTTCCCGTTATTAACGCTATGACTAATTTTGCTCATCCGTGTCAGATTTTGGCAGATTTACAGACTATCAGAGAGAAAAAAGGAAGTTTTGACGGGCTTAAACTGGCGTATTTTGGAGACAGTAACAACAACGTGACTCATTCACTTTTGTATGGCTGTGCCATTATGGGAATCAATATCTCGGTTTGCTGTCCGACTGGAGATGAATATGAGCCAATGCCCGAAGTACTCGAAAAGGCAAAATCGTTGGCTGCTGCATCTGGATCAACTGTCGAAGTTACCCATGATGCGCAGGCAGGGGTCAGTGGGGCGGACGTAGTTTATACGGATTCCTGGATGTCATATCATATTGCCGACGATGAGAAGGCTGCACGGATTGAAACCTTTAAGCCGTATCAGGTGAATCAGGATTTGATGAGTCATGCGAAACCTGATGCCATTTTTATGAACTGCCTACCTGCCATGAGAGGCATGGAACAGACTGCCGAAGTCGTCGATGGGCCGCAAAGTGTGGTTTTTGACGAGGCTGAAAACAGATTGCACGCGTGCAAGGCTTTGATGCTGGAATTACTGAAATAGTAGCTCAAAATGACTTAACTTCTAGGGTTTTTTGCTGTATAATGTGCTAGAATAAAAAACCTAAATAAAAGCTTATGTCCCCTTTTGAAAAATTCACTCCAAACGCTAAGCAAGCACTGAGTATTGCCGAGGAAGAATCCCGCAAGCATGGCTTGCCTTACATAGGTTCCGAGCATCTTTTGATTGGACTTTTGTCTAATCCAAGGTCACTTGCCTTCTCTATTCTGACCGGAGCAGGTGTTTCTTTGGAAAATGTTCGTATGATTTTGAATTCAGCTACTAATCAGGAACCTGAGTCTAAAAATGTTCAACACGGCCTTTCTTCATACCTTACATCTATTATCGAGGACGCTGTTCGCGTGGCTCACAAGTACAATCATCCATTTATTGGTACGGAGCATTTGCTTCATTCGCTTGTTTCTCAGGGTAAATGTGCCGCCACGGTTATTTTAGAGAATATGGAAATTGAGCCAAATGACTTCAGAAGACAAATTGAGGAAATGTTCGAACAAATGGCCAATGCCAAGGGTAAGGATACTCAACAGATCAATACTTCACTCGATAAATTTTTGCAGGGCCTTCAGGGTGTGATTTTTTCACCCGGACAGACGGATTATACGGATGCTTTTGAGCACAAGGGTCCGGATGTTCCTGGTACTGCGGGGTCACAGGAGATGGGGAAGCAGCCAAGGAGTAATACTGCCAAGAAGAGTAAGACACCTGCCTTGGATTACTTTACTACCAATTTAAACGATAAAGTTCGAAAGGGTCAAATCGATCCGATCATTGGACGAAAAGATGAAATTGAGCGCATGGTTCATATACTGAATCGTAAAACCAAGAACAATCCTGTTTTAATTGGCGAACCAGGCGTCGGTAAGACCGCTGTCGTAGAAGGTCTTGCTCAAGCCATTGTGGCCGATGAGGTGCCGGATTCTCTTGCGAATAAGAAGCTTCTTTCTTTGTCGCTCAGCAATGTTATTGCCGGAACTAAATACCGTGGTGAATTTGAGGAGCGAATGAAGAGTATTATCGATGAAGCAACCAAAGTGGATAACGAAATAATTTTGTTTATTGATGAAATGCACACTTTGACCGGAACTGGTTCTGCTGAAGGCAGTATGGATGCGGCCAATTTACTTAAGCCTGCTCTTTCGAGAGCAAGTTTACAGATTATTGGCGCCACTACTATCGATGAATATCGGAAGAATATTGAAAAGGACAAAGGGCTGGAAAGACGTTTTCAATCTGTATTGATCGAAGAGCCTAGCTCTGAGGACTGTATCAAAATTATTCAGGGTCTTCGGCCTGCTTACGAAGCTTTTCATAATCTAGTCATTCCCGATGATGCCATTGAAGCGGCTGTTCAGTTATCACTTCGCTATATTACGGAACGCTTTTTGCCTGATAAGGCCATCGATTTAATCGATGAAGCAGCTGCCCTTAAGGGCTCAAGGTCACAGGCAACTACCCCTGAAATTCAGGCAAAGAAGGAAGAAATTGCTAAGATCGAGAAGAAGATTGAGAAGGAAGTATTGGCTCAGGAGTACGAGAAGGCCTCCGCGTTAAAGGAAAAGAAGGAAGTAGTATTCAAGCAGATTGAAGATATTAAGATTGCCCAGCAAAAAAAGTCTAAGCAGATTAAGATTAGTGAGAATGAGATTGGCCTGATTGTTGGTAAAATGACTGGCATTCCGGTTACTAAGATTATGAAAGATGAGGGCAAGAAGTTGGCTAATCTGGAAGATGTTCTGCATCAGTCCATCATTGCGCAAGATGAAGCTGTTAGCGAAATTTCTAAATCCATTCGCCGATCACGCGTAGGCATTGCTTCGCCAAATAGACCTATTGGCTCCTTTATCTTCTTGGGGCCCACAGGTGTTGGTAAGACCGAGCTGGTTAAGACTCTTGCCCGCGAAGTTTACAACAACAAAGATGCCCTTATTAAGATCGATATGAGTGAGTTTATGGAACGTCATAATGTTTCTAGGCTCGTGGGAGCCAGCGCCGGATATGTGGGGTACGAAGAAGGTGGACAGCTAACCGAGATGGTTAGAAGAAAGCCATATTCTGTGATATTGTTCGATGAAATTGAAAAAGCGCATCCTGAGTTCTTCAATATTCTTCTACAGGTATTGGAAGATGGGTACCTTACTGATGCCAAGGGAAAGAAGGTGGACTTTAGAAATACTATCATTGTAATGACGAGCAACCTGGGTGCTAAGCAGCTAACTGACGAGGCTAGCAAGATTGGCTTTGATATAGCTAGCGATAAACTCAAAAAGGCTGAGGAGCAGTTTGAGGATCGTAAAAAACAGGTACTCAAGGAGCTTAAGGATCATTTCCGCCCTGAGTTCCTTAATCGTATCGACAAAACGATTGTCTTTAAGCCGTTAACCAGTGAAAATATTGAGGAGGTTGTAAAGCTTCAGCTTGTCGAATTTGGTGACCGACTAAAAGGTAAGAACATTTCCATTGAAGCCAGCCCCGAGGCTATCAGCCTACTGGCCGAAAAAAGCTATGATCCACAGTATGGCGCCAGACCTGTCCGCCGCAAGCTACAGGATTTGATCGAAGATCCCGTCGCTGAAAGGATACTTGATGGTAGCTTTTCTCCGGGCACTCTTATTAGAATCGATCGTGTGAAGGGAAAGGATGAGTTTAGCTTCACCTCTACTAAATCTGATCAATCAGATATTAAGCTAAAAGTCTCGCCCGCTAAAGGCAAGCTTAAGACCAAGGCTTAGAGCTATTTGAGTTTAAAGTCCCAATTGCTTCTTGATATCTTCTGCTTCCTTAGCTTCCGTCTCTTGTTTTGACTCCTCTTCTTTTTGAGACTCCAAATCCTGCCATGAACCAGAATGTTGTTTTTCTAGTTCTGAAATTTGATCAGCGTGCTTCTTTTCGAGCTCTGCAAATTTACCCTTTTCTTCTGAAAAAATCTTCATCAACTCATCGATCTGAAATTGAGAAAGCTGAGGGACAGCCTCAATAATCTTCTTTTTTTCGTTGATTGTAAGCGAAATGGACCCTGCTAGTAGCTCTAGGAAATTCTTCTCGTCGAAGGTCGTATTTGGATGCGGCGGAACTGTAACCTGGGTAAGTGACTGGGAAGCCTGCTGATTTTGGCCAGCATTCGCTACAAGCCCACTCACGTCTACATTCTCGTCCATAATGCCGGATAGGTCCTTCTTGCCCGCAGCAGCTCCTGCTGCCTGGCCAGCCGGTGGTTGACCTGCACCTGGTTGAGCTCCTTGATCACCTGGCTGAGCACCTTGTGGCTGAGCACCTTGATCTCCCTGCTGTGCTGCTGGATCTTGTTGCTGAGAAGCTGGATCTTGCTGGGTTGGATCTTGTGGGTCGTTCATGGTTTTTTCGTTAATTTCAAAACTGATCGTACCATAAGCCTTTATGTGGTGCAAATTTTTGATTGTGAGAATTTGCGCTAGGAAGCCAAATACGATAAGGTGACGGCATAACTACGAACTTATGATTGATGATTTGCGTAAACAGGTAAGCAAGATTGACTCCGAGCTAATTACATTGCTCTCTAAGCGAATGGAGCTCTCTGTTCAAATCGGTCATGAAAAAAAGGCCTCAAACATCGAAATACAACAGAAAACTCGGGAGGTGGCTGTATTGGATAGCGTAAAACTACAGGCAAACTCTTTGGGATTGTCTGAATCTTTTGTAGCGGATGTGTTTACAGGTATTATGGCCGAAAGCCGACGAGTACAAAACGAAAGTTAGTCCTTTTTTAGGATTTCCATTAGTTTTTTTGCTGCCTTTTTCCAGCTAAACTTCTTTGCTTGCTCAAATCCCTTTTCAATCAGATCTGCTCGAAGCTGATCGTCTCGATATATTTCGTGCATGGCCTTTTTGATCTCTTTCAATTCATTTGGATTCACAAGAAGTGCGGCCTTTCCGGCAACTTCCGGCATTGAAGTGGCATCGGACGTGATAACTGGCGTGCCACATTGCATAGCCTCTAAAATTGGTAGGCCGAAACCTTCATAGAATGATGGATATAGGAAAGCTAGGGCATGCTGATATAAAAGTGCCTTGTCCTCCTCGTCGATAAAGCCTGTCAGATGAATGTTCGGGTGCCTTTTTAGCTTGGTTTCACTGAATATTTCTGGATACCTTTTTCCGGCAATGACCAATCCAACATCTACTTTTGTATTCTCTTGCCAACTGAGATAAGCCTCTATAATGCCCGCTGTGTTCTTGCGAGGCTCCAGTGTTGAGAGACAAAGGAAGTAGTTATCGGGTAAATTGTACTTCCTTTTAATCAGTTCAAAACTCTTTGGAAAGTGCAGTGGCTTAAGATGATCTGCAGCTGC
>JAJDCF010000025.1 GCA_029260955.1 Patescibacteria group bacterium
GAAGAGCCTGCCGGAAAAACGATATTCCTGATGACTTCCACACAAATTAAGAAGATTGTTCCCACCATTCTTTCTCGTGTCAGACAGCAAGGGTTCTATTTGGTAGATGATGAGACTATGCGACGTGAGCTTACGGCGCGATTTACGGATCATTCTGACTTTGAAGAGGTATTGCAGATGGCTCAGGGCAGACCTGGCCTTGCTATTAAGCTGCTTTCGGAACCTTCAGCCCTTTCTGCATACAAAGATGTCTATAATCAGATAGACCGCATGCTTAAAAACAATGATTTGGTGGGTAAATTCTCGTATGTGGAGTCTTTGGATTCAGACAAAGATCAGTTGGAATTGTTTTTTGATGTCTTTTGCCAAATTCTACGAAAATCAGCCCATGATTTTCTGATTGGTGGTACATCTCTCTTAAGTCCTCGTTTTGATCTTGAGGGAATCACTCATATGTTTGAAAATTTACTAAAAACACGCTATCTTATTGATCGGAATGCTAATAAAAAACTGGCTCTCGAGAACTTCCTTCTGGCCACTGAAAAATAGTCAGTTTAGATTCTATAATAATGATACAGCTTTACCTTTTCATCTTCGCTTTAATCGCTAGTGTAGCCTTGGTTTCGCGGCGTGTTTTTTTGGCAGGGCGAACAGAAAAGCGTGAATTTAAGGAGCAGGTGGCCGTTAGGGTCGAAAAGAATCGTAAGTTAGAGCAAACTGAAAGATCAACGCGTTTTAAAGATGAGCACTTGAAAGAAAAGGAGGGTAAAAAGCATGATTTGGCACGATACAAAGATGAGATGCGTCGGGCCGATATGGCCATTGCCAAAAATCAGCTTTCAGAAGCCAAAAAGTACCTGATTCAGGCCATGTCTCTGACCGATAACGAGAAGCCTGTAGCTCTTAAGCTTGCCAAGATTTATCTTGATGGCGGTGATATGAAGAGAGCTGAAACTCTGTATCGCAAGCTTTTGGATGATGATACTGATAATCCCGAGATTTATGAGAGTCTTGGCATGATAATGCTCAAAAGAAAGTCTTATAAAGAGGCTATTCAGGCTTATGTGCGTGCCGTTGAGCTCGATGATAAAGATGATCAGAAATTTCTTGCGCTTGGTAAGCTTTACCACTTGATGATGCGTTACTCAGTAGCGGCAGAGTGCTTTAAAAGGGCAGCGGAACTCAAGCCTCGCGAAGTAAATTACCTTTTTCTGCTTGCAGACTCTTGTGTGAGCGACGATGACTATGAGAATGCCCTGTTTACCTATGAACGGATTCTTACCATCGAGCCTTACAATGAGCGTGCAAAATCATCCACGCAGGATGTGCGCCTAAAAATCAAGGAGCAGGAAACTATGTTTAGTAAATAATTAATTCTATGCAACATTTTGCAGACAGACTGACCAATCGTATCAGCGCACTGGGTAATCCCACTGTGGTAGGACTGGACCCACGTCTCAATCAAATCCCTGAACATATTTTGGCTAACGTTCAAGAGGAATACGGAGATACAACCGAGGCGGCTGCCGAGGCCATCATTGATTTTAATATGGGAATCATAGATGCCATAAGCGATATTGTTCCTGCTGTAAAACCTCAAATTGCTTTTTACGAATGTTATGGGCACCATGGGCTCAGAGCCTACGAAGAAACCGTTCGTTATGCGCAAGAAAAAGGACTTTTAGTTATTGGTGATGCAAAGCGCAACGACATTGGCTCTACCGCCGAAGCTTATGCCAAAGGGCATCTGGGATCAGTAGACGTTTTTGGTTCACCTCAAAAAACCATCGACGTAGATTGTCTTACTGTTACGCCGTATTTAGGAACCGATGGAATCAAGCCGTTCACTAAAGTCTGCGAGGAAGAAGGTAAAGGAATTTTTGTTCTAGTTCGCACTTCCAATCCTTCTGCCGACGAAATCCAGGGTCAGCCAGTTGGTGATCACCTGATGGACGAGCATGTGGCGATTTTAGTAGAAGGCTGGGGACGAGAGCTAATCGGTGACAGTGGATTTTCTTCCGTTGGTGCAGTAATAGGCGCGACTTACCCCGAAGAGGCGCGAGTACTTCGAAACATTATGCCCAATCAGATTTTCCTAGTGCCGGGGTATGGCGCGCAAGGTGGGGGAGCTGAGGATGTAAAATATTGCTTCCACAAAAATGGTACGGGCGCCATCGTCAATTCATCTCGTGGCATTATTTTTGCTTACCAAAAACAAGAAAAGCCTGGCGAGGCCTTTGCCGAAGCAGCTCGAGAAGCAGCAATGGCTATGAAGGAAGATTTGGCCAGCTTGTTTTAAGCTGTAACCTTCTTCACTGGGCCAGACTCGTCAGCAAGTCCTACATCAATAATGCCAGATACCTCGTTGAATTCTGCTGACATGCCTTCTATTCTCTTTAAGGTTTTGGGCGGCATTCCAGTTCTGCCATTTGCAGCTAGTGTATTCATCATTGTTCTCATTTCCTCAAGCTCTTTTCCCATGCCTTCTATCTTTGCAAGTAGTAGGTTTTCTCTGTCTATCATTTCGTTTACCTTGCCTTGTGTGGCATCATGTTTTTTAGATTTTTCTGGGTCCAATATTTTTTGGACGCCTCGTTTAGCTCTTATGGCCAAACTTGCAAACTTAAGTGTAGCAAGGAACATGATGATAAAGGGTCCCCAAAAGGCAATTTGATCGCCTGCCTCCAGAGCTTTTCTGTGTAACTCATTCAATTTTTTTACAGCTTCCCTGTATTCCTTTACTATCGGTAATTTATCTATTTTTTTGTCAGCTTCTTTGCTGGCCCACTTCTTTGCTTTATCAAGTTTTTCTTGAGCTATCCTTTTAGCATTTTCCATCCATGTCTCCTTTCCCTCCGGACCTTTTTTTTCTGATTCAGTGTCTTCATCAGTGTTCTCAGTCATAACTTCATCTTCTGCAACTTCAGATGTTTGATTGGGATCATACCCTGACCATTCGCGGTATTCGCCTTGCACATATTTGCCGCTACCTGCGCCAACGGCAGAGCTCACAGCACCAACGGCGAGGACCCCACCTAAAACTCTAGTTATGCGGGCACGTACCCTATTCGCTTTGCTTAGGTCAAGCTTATCAATTGGTCTGACTGCTTCTTGTTTTTTGGGTCTATTAACCATTTTTTGTTTATTACATTAGATTATTATAACATAAAAAATATCATTTTGCAATGATTATAGTCCTTTTCTTTCCCTATTTTCTATTTGTCCATAAAAATAACAGGAATTCCTATGCTGTCATCGTTTTCTGGCAAACCAGAGGGATTATCACGGTGTAAGATTAGTGTGCCTAGTCCTTCATTTGGTGGTTCAAATTCTAGCTTAGCCTTAAAGGGGACAAATTCCTCTGTCATCCACTCACCTTGGGCG
>JAJDCF010000026.1 GCA_029260955.1 Patescibacteria group bacterium
CCTCAGCTTTTTTAGCTTTTGCCTCCAACTTTGCCGCTTCTTTCCGCCTTTTTTTGCGCTCTTCGGTGATACCATTCTTGTCATTGTGTTCTCTGGTTTGAAATGCTGCCCAGAACGGCCCCAAATGCTTCTTTCCGGTCTTCCTGTCTGTAAACCTTTTCCTTCCAATTAGCTTACGAAGAACTTCGTTTTCATTAATGAGCTGCTCACGTTCTTCTAGTAGACGCTCGGCCTGCTCATTGCCAGAATCAGCGGTTTCTTTAAGAGATTCCCTGTTGCCAGTATAACGAAGGGCGTTAATTGCTTCAGTATATGGAATAGTAGATGACCGAACTTCCCAAGGTACAACTTCTTTTGGCGCTCGCAATTGTTGCTCACCTTCACCATCAATAACTGACTCAATAAGACGATTGCGCATTCTATCGAAAGTATCTTGCTGCTTTCTTCCAAATTCTTCCCTAAGAGCTTTAAGCAAATCCTGCAGAATGTTTTCGTTACCGGTAATCTCACTTAATCGCTCAAAGGTCTTGGCATGTCTTGTGGCCAAAGCATTAATAACTCGAGTATTTTCTGCCACCAATTTCTCAATTTCCTCCTCAAATTCCTTCCTTTCTCGTTCTTCAATGGCTTTAAACCTCTCTACCACTCTTGGATTTGATTCAATCTCGGCAATGGCTCCTTCCAGCTCCTTTGTTTTTTTCGAGTAATGTTCAAGTACCTTGTTTTTGACTTCCGCCCGACGTTCAGAAATTTCGGCCTGCCTATTTTCAATCTGATTATCCAGTTGTCCTCTAAAAGAACTTCTTAAGTTAGTGAGTCTTTCTAGCTCAGCTACAGAGTCATCAGTAGGATGTTCCAACGATTCTAATTTGGCTATGACGCCATCTAGCTTTTTGAGCCCCTTAGCGTCTTCAGCATCGACTATTTCTTCCGAAACCATACGTTCATAATCCGTAGAACTTAAATCCTTTATAGGATTGTATTTTTCTACTCGACGCAAACGCTGACCTTGAATTACACCAACATTTTGAAGTCTACCAAGTAATTCTTGGCGACTCTCAATCATCTCATCAATACATCTCTCAGAGATAGAGGCAGCGGCAATAACTTCTTCTGATCCTTCCAAAATACTGTCCAAATCCTTAATGTCCGGAAGTACATTATTCACTAACGTTAATACAACTCTTCTAGGACGTTTTGCTTCTTGTGCCGCAGCACGATGTCTTTTTTGTGGTTCAGCCATAATATGATTTTTAAATAAATAATAAGGTCTAAGGTTGAGGAATCACTGAGAAGAATTTTGCAAAACTACTAAAAGACTATTTGGGTTTGTGTGTTAATAAACACTTCTCTTCCATCCAGCGTGGCAGGAGCAACGCCATCTTTAAATTGCCCAATACTCTCAAATTCCTGTTCGCTTACAAATGAGCCTTCAGGATCTATGAGCTTGTATTTCATTAAGCTTGAATCGCTACACACAACAGCAACTCCACAATTAAATGGCTCTGCCAAATAAAAGGTTTGCTCACCCACGGGAACTCCATTTTCATCAATGTAGAACCATTTATCATCCTCAGCCGCAACCCCCATCCGCCCCTCTTTGAATTCTGAATGCGATCGACTATAAATAAGCTCGCTGTGCCATTCTTGGTCTGTAGAAAGCATCATTCCATCACCGGAAGATAATTTGAAAAGTCCTGTATAGCGACAACTATTTGCATGACGACCATAATATGGCTTTGCCTCTTTTTGTATTTCCGCCAATAAGGCATCTACCTCATCCATGCCATTCAATGTATAACTTCCAAATGTTCGCGGAAATTTTAGATCCGTAGCCTCATCTGGAGAATCATATTCTGACGCGAAAACATCATTTCCATACCAAACCAAGAAAGGAAAAAGCGTGCGATCACCGGTAAGATCGTATGCTCCACACTGCTGTGGATCTAATTGATCCTCATAAACGAAGTGATCTTGGACATCTTCTGAGAACGGAGAGTCCAGGCGAATAAAGGAATGCCAACCGTTTTGTCCATTGTCTAAGAGTATTTCACCGGATGTATCAATTACGGCAGGACCATAACAGCCCTTGGAGCCAGTCTCAAATCCGTAACCCACCTCGGCAAATCCATTCTTAAATGGGCCACCGGATGTAAACGGTCCTGGAATAACAACTTCACCTTTCTTATCAATATAAACGCGATTGCCGGACGGGCCCACATCATACTCACCTTCATGAAAAGGGTTCTCCTCTTCATCAATTCCAACACATGCCACACCCTCGCTAAAAGGGCCTGCATAGCTATATGTAGCCTCAGTAGCCCGATCTCCTTCAGGTGTAACATAGTGGTAATTCGTGTGATATTCAGTATATTCTTCTCCATCATCATATGAAATGACCTCACCAGGCGTGTCAATTCCAACTACAGCTAAGCCATCGCTGAAGTTCTCTACAGAATCATATTCCTGATCATTAATTCGCTCACCAGCTCTATCAACATAGAAATATTTTTCGCCCTTCTTCACGTAAGCTCTGTCACAATGAAAACCACTGACATAGTCGGCATCATGTATCTCGACAAGCCTAGAGCGCAGAGCGAGTTCATAAGGATCATTCAGCAAACGATCTACCACTGTTCTATTGGCATCAGGGAGATTAAGGTCCACGCCAGCTGCAAGCTGAGGACCTTTCGGAATAACATCATTTTCTAAAGCATTCATTTGAAAAAGGATTAGGAGTTATTAGAAGTGACCAATATACCCAAGATTATCCAGATCAACCTCGCGCACATCTGACTCATCAAGGTCACATTCACCTGTTTCCTCATTGTACATTCCTTCGCCAATTGAA
>JAJDCF010000027.1 GCA_029260955.1 Patescibacteria group bacterium
AGGGATGGCCAGTGGTGCCGTTTACTATCATATGAACGAACCCAAAATGAAAAAGGGGAAGAATAGGGGTGGGAAGGGGTGGGGAGATGTTGCCTACCATTACTTTGTGACGCCTAACGGCGAAATACTGGAAGGTCGGAATCCTGCTTTTCGAGGGGACAGTAATACTAAGTACTACCCTAATGACAAAAGTCATTCACATACGCCCCAGAATCATTTGCTGATTGCGCTTGTGGGAAACTTCGAAAAAGAAGAACAGGAACTTACCAAGCAAGCAAGGTGGACTGTTTTTAGATTGATGAAAGCCAGTATGAAATACTATGACTTAGATAGTAGTAAGGTAGGCCTGCACAAAGATGTGGCCTATACCGGTTGTCCGGGGAAACAGGCCATTGATTGGTTTAATAGAGACCTCAAATATCAGATCAGACGCAAGCCAAAGAAACTGCTGAAGAAATAATTAGGACTGATCTTCTAGCCAACGTGAAGCGTCAATGGCTGCCTGGCAGCCCATACCAGCCGCGGTGATGGCCTGACGGTAACGGTGGTCAACACAATCCCCTGCAGCGAACACACCGGCCATATTGGTCATGGTGTTTTCCTTGTGAACGATGTAACCCAGGTCGTCTTTTTCGACTGACTCGAAGATGTCGGTGACTGGAATGTGGCCGATGGCCAAGAACATACCGTCGAGGGTTAGCTCAGAGGTTTCGCCAGACTGGGTGTCTTTTAGCCTGAGGCCGGTCACTTTTTGGTCGCCCAAGACCTCATCGACTCCTTTGTTGGTCAGGATTTCGATCTTCTTATTGGCTTTGACCCGATCAAGCATAATCTCAGAAGCCTTAAACTCCTCACGACGATGAATTAGATATACCTTGGTTGCAAATTTGGTCAGAAAGTTGGCTTCTTCCATGGCTGAATCCCCTCCGCCAATGACAGCAACGGTTTTTTCGCGGAAGAAGAAACCATCGCAGGTGGCACAAGATGAAACTCCCTTAGCCCAAAATGTCTCTTCTGACTCTAAGCCTAATTTGCGAGGTTTGGCGCCAGTGGCAATAATGACTGCTTTTGCTTGATACTCCTCTTCACCTGCATAAACTTTAAGTGGTTGACCAGAGAAATCGACTTTGGTTATGTCTTTGCTTACATATTCTGTTCCAAAAACAGTAGCTTGCTTCTTCATTTCCTGCATCAACTGCTTTCCATCAATCCCCTTCTCGAAACCAGGGAAGTTTTCGACTGTTGTAGTTATTGTAAGCTGTCCACCAGGCTGCCACCCTTCAAAACAAACAACCTTGAGGTTAGCGCGGGAAGCGTAAATAGCTGCCGTGTCGCCAGCAGGCCCTGATCCAATAATAATTACGTCATATTGATTATCCATGTTTTTTTCGTTAGTAAGTCAAATTCGACTTTGATTATATCAGATAAAATATGGAGCTTGGTAATTTTTGCTACAGCGCTTAAAATAAGCTTATGAAAATAGCCTTGGCTCATGAAATGCTGGTGAAATTGGGTGGTGCGGAACGAGTCGTTCGCAAACTGCTTGATATGTACCCAAAAAGTCCTATTTATACGCTTTTTCAGAATAAAAAGGCAACTGATGAATGGTTTAGAAAGGCCAAAATTCATCCAAGTTATCTTCAGCGGTATTACGAAGTGGTAAAAAGCCCAAAATGGCTACTGCCCAAAATGCCACGAGCTATTGAACAGTTCGATTTTAGAAAATTTGATGCTGTGATTTCGAGCAGCTCAGCCTTTGCTCACGGAATTAAGACAGATGAGGTAAAGCACCTAAGCTACTGCCATTCGCCTATGCGCTATGCCTGGGATTACACCCATGAGTACAGCAAAAATATGTCTGCCCCTATGCGATTTGCTACCGCTAGCCTGCTAACCCAGATTCGTATTTGGGACTATAAGGCTGCCAATCGGGCTCACAAAATTGTGGCTAATTCAAAGCATGTTCAAAAGCGTATTGCCAAATATTGGCGCCGTGATTCCGAAGTGATTCACCCCCCTGTGAACGTAAAAGCCTTTGAACTAACGGCAGACCATGAGGATTATTTTTTGATCGTCTCAGCACTGACACCTTTTAAAAGAATCGATTTAGCAGTGCATGCTTTTAATAAAGTTGGCAGAAGATTGGTAATTATTGGTGACGGTGCGCAGCGAAAGCTATTGGAATCTATGGCCAAACCCAATATCGAGTTTCTGGGTCGCAAATCTGATGTGCTGGTGCGCGAATATATTCAAAACTGCCGCGCGCTTGTCTTTCCGGGTGAGGAGGATTTTGGAATTACCCCTGTGGAAGCCATGGCAGCCGGCAAACCGGTTCTGGCTTACGGTGTTGGGGGAGTGCTTGAGACTGTGCAGGCCGGAAAATCGGGTGAATTTTTTAGTGAGCCCACCGAAAAATCACTTTTGGACGGGTTAATGCGTCTAATGATGAATGAAAGACATTATGACTACAAGTACATACGAAAAATAGCCGAACAATTTGATGAATCGGTATTTGAGGAAAAGATTCGGAAAGCGATTAAAGAGATTTAAGCTGCCTTAGATTCCTCAATAGCGTTATCGTTTTCAGCTTCGCTGTTCTTATCGATAGCTTCATCTAGGGGTGTATCTACTTTTTCTTGCTTCGCCTTATCTGCACTCTGGGAATCAAGGGGTTTATCACCTGCCTCAGCTTCCTTTGCCTTTCTTTTAGCTACTACCTTTCTGGCATGAGCCAGTTTAGACGCAGCAGCTTCTTCTTTTTCAAGTTTTTTTCTCTCGGTATTCTCTTTAGCCTTTCTGGTGATCTTCTCTTCTGGAGTCTCTTTGTTCAATGCATCCTTTTTGGCCTTAGTACCTTTAGATGCTTCCTGCATCTTCTTTGCAGCCTCCATTCGAGCCTTAAAGCGATCAACACGACCAGCTGTATCTATCAAGGTCTGCTTACCAGTGTAAAAAGGATGTGAAGCAGAAGTGATGTCTACGTGTACCACAAAGTGATCAACACCCTTGATCTTCTTAGTTTCTTTAGAGGTCAGTGTTGAAAGAGTAGCAAATTCAGCTTTACAAGAACTGTCTACAAATACAACGTGATTGAGTTTAGGATGGATTTCGGCTTTCATAATTTCGAGTAAAGTTAGATTCTGCCATTAGTGGCTTAAGGCTAGAGGATTTTACTTCTTTTTCTTCTTTTTAGCAAGGACTTTTTTTGAGTTAATTACGTTGTAAATCAGTAGTAGGAATAGAAGTAAGCCAATACCAATCAAAACGAAGGTTTGCCAGCGATAAATAACAGTTATTGTCATCTTAGCCATGCGGTGCTCACCCTTATCGTCAGTTACCTTAAGCTGAACGTCGTAAGTCCCTGGTTTTTCGAACACTTTATCGAGAATTACGCTGGTGTTTTCTACGCCCTCACCAAAATCCCATTCGTAACTGACTATTTCTCCGTCCAAATCTTTAGCTTTTAGCGCATTAAAGGTTGTAATGCTTCCAGTAGATACAACGTTACTCTGAGTCTCTATATAAGGTATAGGCCCTTTGTTATTGTCGTCAGGATCAGCATTGTTCCCAAGGCCATCACTATCTGAATCCATACTCTCTACTGGGTCTGCCGGGAAGACATCTGCATTATCCCCCACGCCATCTCCATCTGAATCGACTGTTTCACTGGCGTCGTTTGGGAATATATCCTGTATATCCGAAACTCCATCACCATCATCGTCTTCATCAACATTATTTCCTACGCCATCGCTGTCAGTGTCTTGTGATTCATTTGGATTCAGCGGAAATGCATCATCCCCATCGGATACTCCATCATTATCATCATCGGCATCATGGCGATTAGGAATGCCATCACTATCTGAATCGAGATCGACGTAAATGGAAGTCGTTACCTTGTTATTGTCGGGGTTATCGCCTTCTTCTTCCCAAGGAATAACGCGAGCGCTTATGGGGTAATCCCCCACTGCACCGGCCTTCCAATCTACAAAAACATCGTCAGTTCCGCTCGAGATTATTGAAACTGGCTGATCTTCGCCAATAAAACTACCACTGCTTTCATCATAAAATTTCACCGTTCCAAAAAGATCCTGATCGGAGTTATTCTTTACTGTGGCATACACTCGTACGGTATTACCGACGATCACGTAATTCTCTGTTCTTATGCTTCCTTCCTCCAAAGAGAGATCCTCTACAAATCCCTGCGCGAAGGCAGGCATAGCCCATAGCAGAGCCAAAAATATTGTCAAAAGACGAGCGGTGCGCATCATAAGTGAAGCGTTATTTTTTTAGAGGCAACTCTTGTTTTCCAGTATCAGCTGGCGGCTCAACTTCATCTAGTATGAGTGAAAGGGAGGCTACTTTGTCTTTGCCCTTTAAGCGCATAACATATACCCCTTGAGTGGCTCTACCGGACGTAGGAATCTGCTTCATTGGAAGCCGAATCATTTGACCATTGGAAGAAATGAGAATTAGGTCACCGCTCATCGTGTTGTCGAGTACCCTTGCTCCGACTACCTTACCTGTTTTTTGAGTTACATTAGCAGTTTTTACTCCGCTTCCTCCACGCCCCTGAAATCGGTATTGCGCTACTTTGGTCGTTTTAGATAGACCGTTTTCCATCACTACGAGTACGCGACTGGCTTCTTCGTTTCTGACTACTTCCATTCCAACAACTTGGTCATCACCCTTTAGTCTGATACCTCGAACCCCTTGGCTGGCACGTCCCATGGAACGCACGTCGCCCTGCTTAAAGCGAATGCATTGCCCATTGCGAGTGACAATAACAATTTGATTTCCTTCTGACGTTTGCCTGACCCAATCGAGTCGGTCTCCGTCTTTTAATTTAATGGCAATGAGCCCTGATTTGCGCACATTAGAAAAATCAGCAATAGCAGTCTTCTTCACCGTTCCTTTTCTGGTAGACATGAATAAGAAGTCTCCTGACTGCTTGTTGAGATCAAGCATAGAGGTGACTGATTCGTTTTGATCTAGCTGAAGCAGATTAACGATTGCTTGCCCCTTGGCTGTGCGACTTGCCTGAGGTACTTCGTAAGCAGGAAGTCTGAACACGCGGCCACGGTCGGTGAAGTAATATAGGTCATCATGTGTCATTACATGCATGATCTGTGCAATCTCGTCTTCGTCTTTGGTTGTCATCCCAATGACACCCTTACCGCCACGGCCCTGAGTGCGATAGACCGATGGTGGCATTCGCTTGATGTAACCACCACGAGTGAGGGCCACAATCATTTCTTCGTTTGGAATAAGGGCTTTTGCATTGAAATCGCCAACTGCGTGAGGCACGACTTCGGTTCTGCGCTCGTCACCGTATTTCTCAATGATTTCTTCGACTTCGGTACCGATAATTGCAAGAATTCTTTTAGGATCAGCCAAAATAGCTTCACACTTTTTGATGAAGTCGAGTTTTACCTTGAGTTCGTCCTCAATTTTTTTGCGTTCAAGGCCGGCTAGGGTCTGAAGGCGCATTTCGAGAATGGCTTTAGCCTGTATATCGGATAGTTTGAACTTTTTGATCAGGTTCTCCTTAGCAATTTCTTTTGTCTCTGACCCTCTAATAGTAGCAATGACCGCATCGATGTCATCGAGAGCAATCTTAAGCCCCTCAAGAATATGAGCTCTGGCTTGGGCCACTCTGAGCTCGAATTCGGTACGGCGAGTAACTACGACTTGTCGGTGCTTGATGAATTCTTCTAGGATCACCTTTAAGTCGCAAAGTCTTGGCTGAATACCATCGATCAAAGCGATCATATTGAAGCCAAAAGATGTTTGAAGGTAGGTATATTTGTAGAGTTGGTTGAGAATCTTCTTTGGATAAGCATCACGCTTGAGTTCAACAACCACGCGAACACCCTTACGACTGGATTCGTCACGCAAGTCAGAAATACCGGTTACTTTTTTGTCGCGAACCAAGTTGGCCATAGCCTCAACTAGGCTGGATTTATTAACTTGGTAGGGAATTTCGGTAATGACAATTTGAAATCTGCCGTTCTTCTTTTCTTCGATGTCTGCTTTACCACGCATTTTAATGCTTCCACGACCTGTTGCATAAGCGTTCTTGATAGCCTCGATGTCGTAAATCATGCCTCCTGTTGGAAAATCAGGCCCCTTGATGAACTGCATGAGGTCTTCGATGGTAGCTTCTGGGCTTTCTATTAGATGCTGAACTGCCCCCATTACTTCATTCAGGTTGTGAGGCGGAATATTAGTTGCCATTCCAACCGCAATACCCATAGAACCGTTGAGTAGAAGTGCTGGGAAGCGAGCAGGAAGCACTATGGGTTCTTTGAGGCGACCATCGTAGTTTGGTCGGAAGTCGACGGTGTCTTTTTCGATGTCAGCCAGTAACTCATCAGTAATCTTCTCCATTTTAGCCTCGGTGTAACGCATGGCAGCAGCGTTGTCGCCGTCCATAGAACCGAAGTTACCTTGGCCGTTAACCAGTGGGTAGCGCATGGCAAAATCCTGAGCCATACGAACCATTGAATCATAAACCGCGGTATCACCGTGTGGATGATACTTACCGAGCACATCACCAACAACAGTTGCAGATTTGCGGAATTTTGCACCAGATCTTAGACCCAGTTCGTGCATGGAATATAGGATTCTTCGATGCACGGGCTTAAGACCGTCACGAACATCGGGTAATGCGCGAGAAACGATCACACTCATGGCGTAATCCAGGTAACACTCTTCCATTTCTTTTACAATGTCCTTTGGAATATCATTCATCTCTAAAGAAAGAGGATTTTCGGGTGTTTCGTCGCCGTTATTCTCTATGACTTCGTCCTTGTTATCTTTGGTATCTTTGTCGCTCACTTATTAGGCTTGTTTATGTACTAAATTATGGCTTACAGCTGGCAAAAAATAGGCCTTTCTGCAACCTTGTGAATATTATCATAAATGAGGTGTGTCGAAAAGGGTTTTTTTAGCTGATTTGCTTGACGAAAAGGCCACTCCGACGTCGCACATTGCGACGCCGAGAGTGGCCGGTTCGATTCCCCCTATTCGACCGTGACGATGGTGTCCTGGATCAGGTAGCATCCAGCATTGCTTGAATGACCACCGAGCAACATTCCATTTTCGTCTGCCACATACACATTCGGCTCTTGCATGTGGAAGTTACAGGGAACGAGAGCGGTGATGAACCCCGTACCAGGAGGTACGTCCTTGCGTAGGCTGAGCTTCACAGTGAACTGGGTCAAGGTGTAAGCTGGCGCCCAATGCGATTCGAAGCCGAAAGCGATGTTTCCCTGATCGTTGTAAAGGCCTTCGACATCCTGGATGACGGAATTCATGTCTACTGGCTTTCCATCGATCTCGAGGGTCGCTGAGCTGATGAGCTGAGTGATCTCGATGAGCGGCGGGTTCATGTCGTTGTACCCGACCAGGTACAGGTTCACCTTGAGTCCGTAGAGCTGAACGAGGTCAATCGTCCACATTTGGAACTGGAGGGTAATGACATCCTGAGCACCGGGCCCAGTCTTCAGATCACCGATAGAATCGGTGGTCGACGAAAAGTAGGCCTTTTGAACACCTTCCGGAACCGGTGGTGAACACTCGCAGACTCCGGAGTCCAGGCAGACACCCCAGGCGCATTCGCAGCCTTCGGTGTGGCAGTCGACTTCGACAGGCTCGGTGGTCTCGATCTTGAAGCAGAGGCACTGGTTGTCGTCGCAGGTTGCCTCGTAGTCGTCTGGACATGGGCAGTCGCTGACTGCTTCGCAGGCCCCACCAACGATCACTTGATCGGTACTGGAAATGTCGCTACCACAGGCTGACAATAGCAGGGCAAGGGTGAGCATGGTGAAAAGATTGATGCGCATTGGTTTTCGGTCTCCGTGCGGGTTTTGTGTTGAACTGGGGGAATCGTTTCCCTCCGCCCAGTAATCATTTTATTCAAAGATTAAGAGGATGAGAAAAGGATGTCCCAGTTCAAAAAACTGAGTTTTGAAAGAGCAATAACTTAGTTATTCTAACATATTTTCACTAAATGTCAAAAGAAAGTTACGTAAGCAAAAAGACCACCTTCGACGACACGTGATGCGACGCCGAAGGTAGCCAGTTCGATCCCCCCTGTTGTTCAGTTCTTGCTGATGGTGACGGAGTTCACCAGGTGGACATCTAGGGCGTACCCGTTGGTCCAGTCGAAGGACGAAACGCTGTCCGCGATACTGTAGATATGCGCATCGGCCGAGTGGTCGGACCAGATGATGTTCCTGTAGGGCAGCTCTACTGCCTGAAAGAAACTCACCTCCATGAAGAGTCCTTCTGTGAAGACCGAGCTCACGAGCTTGGCCGTGTTGGGAGTGGTGTCCGCCGTCTTGCCCGAAACCGGCAGACCCTCATCGCCCGGATCGAGCCAGGTGGTGATCGAGTCATTCGTCTCTGACCCGGTGACCGTGGCCTTCAAGCTGTAGGTCTGCGTTGAGCCGGCAGAAACCACCTCCTCGCTGATGAAGCTGACGATGATCTTCGAGGTAGTTGGCGATGCGCCTCCAGTGAGGTCGTTGCCGTTTGCGTCGAAGATTTTTGCGTTGACGATCAACGTGCTGCCGCGGTACATCTTGAGGTTGGTGAGCTTCAGGCTGCCGTTTGCGTTGGAGTCCAGTGGGCTGATCTCGTAGACCAACCGTGCAAATCCTGCAGACCCGGCGCTGTGAGCTGTCACCGCAATACCGATCAAGATGCGTTCGCCGTTGCCCAACGTTGGATTGATGGACACGTTGTTGAACTGTACCTTGGTCTTCCGTACCGTGTTGACGGGTACATTGGCTTGTGACTCCATCAGCTGGAGGTCGTCCAGGACGAGCCTGAACAGCTGACCCGAAAGCCCCTCGCCGATCATAGCGAAAGTCGACACGTCGTAGTTGATGCTCACCTCTAGTCCGTTGCCGGTCTCGTCGTAGCAGTTGAGGCCAGTGAACTGAACAACACCATTGCTGTCCAGCTGCCCCGCGAAGAAGGTGGAGTTGCCGGAACCCGAAGGCGGTGGGCAGGATACCCAGACCTGAGCAATCGCTTGCGTCGGCTGAGGCCCTGTTCCCTCTCCGTTGGGCTCGTTGATGAACTTGAGCTTGTTCAGCGGGTTGCTCACGGAGGTGCCATGAACCAGGTAGCGCACGGACAGCATCTCGGTTTGACCCGCGATGGCGATCCGGTTGCTGTGGTTGATGGTCTCGATCGCGATACTGAAGCCGCTTTGCAATTCCGGGAACTCGGCGTGCGCCATCATGGCATCCATGAAGCAGGAGCTGGCCGTGTCGCCGGGGCCGAAGTAGCCCGTGGGGCTGCCGTCTTGGTTGACGTAGCCCTTGGTGAGCTCGAGCTTGGTGGCCGCCTCGACGTAGTCGAAGAACCAGGTGTCGAGCATCACGTCAAAGTAGGTCTCCATGGCGGGAGGCGTGAAGCCTTCGAGGCCGTTGATGCCCACGATGACAAACTTCGAGCCTTCGGCCCGATTCAAAGTGTCTTCTGGCCTGAACTCCACATCGGTGTTGACGAACCCGTACTCTGCTGCGGCCTCGATGGCCACGTAGTACTCGTGATTGCTGGGCACGTCGGGGAAGGTCTGACCTTTCGGGACGTACTTCTCCAGGTCGATGAGCTTGCTCATGAACTGGTGAGTGAATTCGCCACGGACCAGCGGGTAGCACTCTTGGCTGAGATCGTTGCAGTAGCACTGCCCGCCCTCTTGACAGAGTGCCTCGTAGCCTTCGGAGCAGTTGCAGTCGGTGTCTGCTTCGCAGCCGACCTCGACGGGCACCTCGGTGGTCTCCGTCTTCAGGCATAGGCACTGGTTGCTATCGCAACTGGCCTCGTAGTCGGTCGGACACGTGCAATCAGCGGCTTCTTCGCAGGAGTCGCCGGTGAAAATGGCCGGTTGACCAAGCTTGGTTCTGCCGCCACACGCGGCCAGAATTATCAAAACACACGCCAAATAAATTCTTCTCATACTAGTACTTTCGCTTCCGGATTGAGTTGGGTTGTGTTGGGTTGAGTTGAAAATTGAACTGGGGGAATCGATTCCCCTTGCCTTCTCAGCCTTCCCGTATGGAAAGCATTGAAGGATAGAAAAGGATGTCCCAGTTCAAAAAACTGTGTTTTGAAAGAGCAATAGGTATGTTATTTTAACATATTATTCCTTATTGTCAAAGGAAAGTCGTATAAGCAAAGAACCACCCTCCAAACGACGCGCAATGCGAAGTCGGAGGATGGCCTCGGGTGATTCCCCTAGTTGATGGTCAATGTCGGGTTGTCGGCCTGGGTACCTGCCGGTCCACGCCTGAGGGCGACAGCGCCGCCTGGATCGATACCGATCCGCCCCTTTGCACCTGCTCCGTTTGGATCTGGATCCGCCTGAAGCTGGAGTTCCACTGGTCCGCCTCCTTGTTTGTAACAGTTGAGACCGGTGAAATCCGCAAACCCTACCGCGATAGGTAGGCTATTTGGAACGAAACCTCCTCCGGTGGGAAGCCCGTGACGGAAGATCGCTGCCTCGAAAGCTAGGGTCGGCTCTGGGATGGTGAAGTTCACCGGGTTCGTATGGTGGTTGACCAGGCGAATGCTCGTGAGAGGGTTGTTCAGAGAAGTGTTGTACAGGTAGTACTTCGTGGTAGCGATTGCTCCACCTCCACTTCCGACGGTGTCGTCGGGAGTGTTCTCGATGACGACGGCGTAGAAGTCGCCCGGATTGGGCATCTTGTCCTTCACCGCCTGCGCGAAACAGGTGGTGGTAGGAGCACTCGGCTGGAAGAATGGTACCGGAGGATCGTTGGGGTCGTCTGGGTCGTCGAACTCAACAATCTTCAGCCATACAGCCTGGTCCACATCCGAAAATGCGGGATGTCCGGTTGGAACGTCCTGGAAGGACTCCACCAGCAAGGGTGTGTAGCCTGGCATCTGCTGTGGGACCTGGTTGACGGCCATCTTGATGAACTCGTCATGTAGAACGGGATTGTTGGTCCCGCAACCCGACGAGAACAAGTTAGTGCAGGTGTCGTTGAACATAGTTGCGATGTCATCGGCAGTCATGTCCGGGCAAGGATTGCTCCCGCCCATGCCACCTTGGCCACCTTCGCCAGCCGTACCAGTGCCACCTGCTCCAGCGTTTCCGCCGGTGCTTGTGGTGCCAGCTGTTCCGCCTCCTTCACCAGCATTGCCGCCGATGTTGGTTGCCCCGGCTGTTCCGCCAGTACCAGCATCGGCACCATCTGCCGATATGAATTCACTACCGCACCCAAATAGGACGACAGTGAGACACAACGCAATTACAATACGCATTATAGCGTCTCTCTTTCTTTTTTGGCCCTTTCTTAAGGGGCGCGTGAGAACTGGGGGAATCATCTCCCCACTACCTCGCAGTATTCCACCATGGAAATTTTGAGGATCGGAAGAAGATGTCCCAGTTCAAATTACTATTTGTCAAAGAGCAGGGTATATTATATTGTACTATTTAACTCCCCGAAGTCAAGGCTATCTTTATTCTCGCAAATATAGCAAAGAACCACCCTCCGAACGACGCGCAATGCGAAGTCGGAGGATGGCCTCGGGTGATTCCCCTAGTTGACCGTGATGGTGGGGTTGTCCGCTTGGGTCCCACCGGGTCCACGTCTGACGACGAGGGTGCTCGGATCGATGCCGATCCGTGCCTTCTGGCCTGCCCCATTGATGTCGGGGTCGACCTGGAGCTGTACTTCCATGGGCCCGCCTGCCTGGTTGTAGCAGTCGAGCGTGTTGAAGTCCGCGGCTCCTGCCGTGAGAGGCAGATTGTGCGGAGTGAAGCTCCCTCCTGTTGGCACTTCACAGCGGAAGATCACAGCTTCGAGAGCCGTGGTCGACTGCGGGACGGTGAAGTCCGCCGTCAGGTTACTGACCAAACGCACGAGCTGCGTGAGGTGGTTGGCCTGTGAGGTGCCGTACACGTCGTACTTGGTTGTCGCAACCGCTCCGCCTCCACTTCCGACGGTGTCATCGGGAGTGTTCTCGATGACGATGGCGTAGATGGTCGGGAGGGCGTTCATATCAGCAACCAGATCTTCGACCCAACACTTCTCGCTGGGATCGTCGGGGAAGAAGTTGTTGTCGGGCTGAATGAGCTCGAGCCACAACGCCTTCTCCGCTGGCGAGGTCAGTGAAACATCCGCGAAGGATGCAGAAACCGGATCCGTGTAGCCCTGAAGCTTCTCGGAAACCTGGTCTACCACAGCCGCAATGGTCGCACTGCGGGGAGCCTCGGTGGCGCCATCGCAGTTCGTGGAGCTGAAGATGGCAGTACAAGACTTGCCAAGCTCCTCCGCAACCTGGTCGTAGGTCCAGACGTCCGTGCAGCTTTCGCCGCCCATGCCACCTTGGCCACCTTCGCCAGCGTTGCCGCCGGTTCCAGTGTTGCCACCACCTGCATTACCGCCGGTGTTGGTGTTGCCGGCCGTACCTCCACCTTCGCCAGCGTTGCCGCCGGTTCCAGTAGTTGGGTCAGCTCCCTCGAACGCATCGAGGCGTAGTAACTCAGCGCATCCCAGAGGGGACACGATGAGGCAGAGCATCATGGAAATATTTCGAATCTTCATCAGCGTCTCTCCTCGCGATTTATAACCCTACGGGCTACGCAAATTGAGTTGGGGGAATCATTTCCCCACTCCCTCTCAGTACTCCAACATGGAAACTTTGAGGATCAGGAAGGAATGTCCCAACTCAAAAGAACAAATTTTAAAAGAGCAATAGGAGTATTATTATACTCTATTTCTTAAAAAACGCAAGTGATTCTTAGGCCCAGTCAATTTCCGGCAAATTGTGCGATTTTAGGTACTCATTTGCCTTCGAAAAGTGCTTTGATCCAAAGAACCCTCGATGAGCCGATAAAGGTGAAGGATGCGGTGATTTTAGAACAAGATGTTTGGTTTCGTCGATCATCCAGGCCTTGTTACCGGCATAGGCACCCCAAAGCATAAATACAACGTGCTCCTTTTTTTCAGAAATCAACCGTATGACTTCATCAGTAAATGTTTCCCATCCCTTCTTCTGATGTGAGCCAGCCATATGTGCGATTACAGTAAGCGTGGCATTCAGCAAAAAAACACCCTGCTGTGCCCAATGTTCAAGATTGCCATGATCCGGCCGCTTTGTGCCAATGTCTGATTCGATTTCTTTGTAAATATTCACCAGTGAAGGAGGTGTGGGAATACCTTTGTTGACCGAAAAACATAACCCGTGCGCCTGCCCAGGACCATGGTATGGATCCTGCCCCAGGATCACCACTTTTACCTTGTCTAAGGGGCACAAATCAAAAGCTTTAAAGATGTTTTTAGGTGGTGGAAAAACTTTTTTTGATTTGTATTCCTCGCGTACTAAATTCGTCAGCTCCTCAAAATAGGGCTTATTGAACTCCTCCTGGAGTAAATCCTTCCACGATTGTTCAATCTTCACATCCATCAACTACAAGGTCATTGATCCAAAGGTATTTGCTATAAAAACTCCAACGTAATATGAAAGAATAACTACGACTATGGCAATTCCCCAATGCTCTCCGATCATTCTTAGCTTTGATTCTCCACGCCAACTGGCAATCATTATGCTGATTATGGCGAGTAAAAACAAAGCCCATACAATACTGACCATGATAGCCATTTTGAGGTCGAATAGGAGTACGGGAATAGAAAAGGTCAGGGCAAAAACAAGTTTAGCAAGAAAGGTCGCCCAAGTAGATTCCCATATTTCAAGTTGCTTGTTTTCCTTGGAGGATTTTTCGGAAAGATGAATTCCAAAGGCATCTGACATGGCATCAGCAACTGCAATTGTAAGTATTCCACCCAAAACCGCCAGTGTGGATTGAGTTCCTGAATAAAGCCCCACCATCAATCCTAAAGTGGTTACGATGCCTGAGGCAACTCCGAAGCTTAGGCCCTTGGCGTAAGAAAGTTTAATTTTTTGCATACTTATGAAGTAATGTAGCTGAATTATAGCACAGACTCTTGATGATCTGTCTTGCAATTTTATACCTGTTTCTCTAAACTTTGTGACGCGCGGAGGGATGGCAGAGTGGTCGAATGCGGCAGTCTTGAAAACTGTTAGGCCCGTAAGGGTCTCCAGGGTTCGAATCCCTGTCCCTCCGCCAGCTGATCTAGATTAAGCCTTCTTTTTGAAATTGAGAGATAGAGAATTTACACAGAATCTTTTTCCGGTTGGATTTGGACCGTCATCAAAAACGTGCCCAAGGTGTCCCCCACAGTTTTTACAGTAAATTTCGGTGCGTATCGTTCCCAAAGAATCATCCTCACGAGCGCCAACGGTTTCTTTGCCATCATAAAAACTTGGCCAACCACAACCTGAGTCATACTTGGTGTCCGACGGGAAAAGTTCCGCGTCACAAGCCATGCAGTGGTACATGCCATCTTCTTTTGTCATCAAATACTTACCGGAACCTGCTGGCTCTGTACCTTTTTTACGCAGAATATGGTACTGCTCAGGAGTTAAGTCAATTCGCCATTGGGCATCCGATTTTTCCATTACTGGCACATATTAGATGGATAATTTTCTACGCCAAATGAATAATGCGTGGCAATGAACATGGCCTCACTGGATAAATCTACAGCTGAGCCAAATCCAATTTCTACAAAATCCGGCTCTACAATGTTGTCGTAATGACCTGTAAAACTTGTGCCTTCCTCAGCCATAAAAGCATCGAAAATAAAGCGAGCAGAATCTAAAGCTTCGTCTGTACAATCAGAAGTGCTGCAGCGATAGGTTCGATAACCAAGATTTTCTCCAAAAATGATTCCGTTCTTATTTTGGAATACGATGCCCAGATCGGCAAACCAGTCAGCTACGGATTGGCCACCAGGTCGATCATGAGTAAGATCGCTACTATTCTTGTTCGATTTTGCCCATACGGAAGATGCGTAATTTAGCCCTGTATTTATGGCAAGAGGTGCAATACCACGATCTGCGCGGGCCTGATTGTGCCAGCTGATCCACTGGTTTCTGACTTCGTTCATGTCGACTGCCGCTGGAACCTGGTCATCCAGGCAAGCGATGTCAGTATAAACCGGCTGCTCTTCGGCTGCTGATTCAGATACAAGCGTTTTGGCAGGTTTGCTCGTGATTTTCTCCATGATGCGGTGAACCATTTCGGCCATTTGGCTGCGATTTACGAGCTGCGAAACCGTATTGAAAGAATCGGGGATATAACTGGAGTTCTGCATGGATCTGATAAAAACTTCGTACCACTGACCACCTGTGTCCTTGCTCATGTCTATACTGAGGCTGTTCACTAAAATCTTAGCTGCCTCAGCCAAATTAATATTGTTGCCAGGCTTAAAAGTGTTGTCGGGGTAGCCACCGATAATGCCAGCAGCCTTTGCATAACAAACATAACTCGAAAACCAGTCACTAGCTTTTACATCGGGGAAGCAGTCAGCCGATGAACCTGATGGCTCTACTCCAAGCTTTGCTCCTACTATGATTTTGGTGAATTCAGCACGATTTACGGACTTTTCTGGCTGATAAGAACCATCTGGATAACCCTGAATGATTTCGTTTTCGGCCAAATAACGAACGGCCTCTTCGTATTTGTGTCCAATAATATCAAAAAGAGGTTCTTGGGGTTCATTGCTGACAAAAGTTTTATTTGTTTGAGCCAAAAGCCACTGCCCGGACCAACCCGTGACACCGTCTTTGGTTTGAACTTTGTACCAACCATCGGTTTCGGCGACTACTTTGACCACCTGACCAACTGGAACCGTAGTTATGACTGATGAACCTTCCATACAAGCTACATCACGAACAAACATGCCTGTGGTCACTTCGCCATTCCAATTTTGTTCGTAAATGGGATCACTAAAACAGTCGCCCGCGTGCGCCACAGGGACGAAAATAATGAGGGCAAAAATAGATAATAATAGCTTTTTCATAAAAATGATTGATTAATGCAAATTGAATTATAGCCTAACTCAAACTAAGCAAGTAATTGTTCTCTTTTAGCCATTTTCTCATCTCTTTATAATTTGGCATCCTTTCTGACACTAACTTCCAAAAAGCGGCTGAATGATTCATGTATTTAAGGTGGCAAAGCTCGTGAACCACCACGTAATCGATTATTTCGATGGGGGCCATAATCAGACGCCAGTTAAAGTTTAGGTTTTTGGCTGAAGAACAGCTTCCCCAACGAGTTTTTTGGTTGCGGAAGGAAACGCGATTGTACCTTAGGCCGTAGTGCTCATTGTAAAATTGTAGGCGATCGTGGATAACCTCTTCAGCTTTCTTTTTGTAGAACTCCTGAACCTTCTTTTTGATAGCCTTCTTCCCATCAGAAACTGTAGTGGCCTTGTGCAGAGTTACTTCCAAGTTATTTCCAACCACTTTAATACTAGGTCTCCATCGAACCGATGGAATTAGCTTTAGAGTAAGAGTTTCGCCAAAATAGAAATAGGTGTCGCCATCTTGATATTTACGCTTAGGACGTTTTGCCGCTTTTTTTAGTGCCTTTTCCCAGTTTTTTTCGATCCACGGCGTCTGCTTTCTGATGAAGTTATCAATCTGCATGCTCAGCGCGTAGCGAGGAATAACCAGAACAAGTTCGGGCTTTTCTGATTCGATTTGAAGCTTGAGGCGCTTGGCCCTTGGGCTTCTTCGAACGGTAATCGGTATCTTCCGTTGATTGATGATGAGTTCGTCCATGGCTTTCATTATAACCCAGTGTGTAGTAAAATTTGAGCCAGATAATATTTTAACAAAAATCAAATGAATAAAGATACTTTTATGGCTGACGTCAGGACTGCTATCGACGTTGGATTTCTTAAGCATAAAGCCATGAATGATGTGGCTGCTCACAAAAACAGAACGACTTCTGCCTTTATTATTCTTATTATTGCCGCTCTTGCAGCCGGCTTGGGTCTCAAGTTTTTCGGAGGCTTTTTTACGCCTTCATGGGGAATGCTGATAAGCATGACTCTTTATCAGGTAATTTCTTCTATCATTGGGATCTACATTCTTAGCGTGATTGCCAAGAGTATTTTTAAGGGTAAAGCTAAGCATGATGCCTTCTTTAGAGTCATGGCTTTTGGAATGGTTGTTACCTGGTTAGCCATTATTCCCACCCTTTCTGTTATAGGTGGTATATGGGGATTGGTAGTTGTGTTTGTAGCCCTAAAAGTGGTTCACAAGCTTAGTACAGGTGGTGCCATTGGTGCCATATTGGTTACTGTTATTGCCATGGCTATTGTCAGTGCCATTCTTGCACCTACTTTAGGTGCCCTTGGCATTAGAGGTGCATATACTGGTGGAATGGATTTTAATGGGAAAGACTTTCGCAATTTTTATAAAGGTGGCTTCAACATGAATGTCACAACCGATGAGGGAACAGGAAGCGTGATGATGGAGGATGGCAAGATGACCATTAAGGGGCCTGACGGGGAAGTGATGGAGATTGAAATTCCAGGTGTAAAATAGATTTATGAAACGAGGCCTTGATCCAAAAACTGGCTATGCGCGCTATGCTGCTGAGTATGATGAACTTGAGAAATTTTGGGATAGTTTTGAGCAAGACAAATTAAGACCTTATATTGCCGAAACCAAGGATATGAAGGTGCTTGATGCTGGTGCTGGCACAGGGCGCGTTAGCTTAAGGCTTCATGAGGCTGGGGCCGAAGTAACTGCTTTGGATATTTCACCCGAAATGCTGGCTAAACTCAATCAAAAGAACCCTGAAATCGAAGTGGTGGAAGGTGATATGGAACATATGCCCTTTGAGGATGACCGGTTTGATATGGTTTTTTCGAGCTTGGCAATGGTTCATCTTAAAAAACCGGATCAGTTTTTGGATGAGTGTTACCGGGTGCTGAAAGATGATGGAATAGTGGTACTGGTGAACATCCACTATCGTAAATCGATGATGCTACATGACGGGCAGGGCAGGTATACTATTCAGGCTTATAACCATTTTCCGCGACACTTGGTTAAAGCGGCTGAAAAGCTGGCCTTTGGCGTGGAGCACGACGAAATCCTCACCGAGGGTGATGATGTGTGGGTGAGTCAGGTGCTTGTGTTGAAGAAATAAGTCGAACCGGAACCCCTGCGAGAGAGGTTCCGGTGGTGATGGCGGTGTCCGACTACTGCCGCTTGAAGCGAAGAAGTGCGCTGATCAGCGTGCGCAGCCGGTAGAACTCCACGACGGGATCCGTCGATGGAGACACCACTTTTTTGTTAAGCAACGCCTTATCCGCCTCCGAGAGCTTCATGCTCCGGATGACAAAAACTGCGCCGCCCGCCAACAGGATTCCAGCCGCGATTCGCCAGTCGTTGGGGATGCGGCTCCTGAATCCTCTTGCCCATTGACCAATCATGTTGGCCTCCTTTCTGAGCGTATATGCTCTTTGTTCTTTAATAAAATGAACTATATTCCTGATATTGTCAAGAATCACTCATCTGTCAGGCAATCAAATTCAAAAACTCACTTCTCGTTCGATCGTCTTTTATAAACAAACCAGTAAACGATGAGGTGGTTATTTCGCAGTTCTGTTTTTCGACGCCTCGGGCCTTCATGCACAAGTGCTCGGCCTTAAGCACTATTCCAACACCCTTTGGACCCAAGAGCTCATTGAGTGTGTCTGCGACCTGTTTGGTCAGGCGTTCCTGGTTTTGCAGGCGACGGGCGAACATGTCGAGCATACGCGGCATTTTTGATAATCCGATGATTTTGTCGTTGGGAATGTAACCGACGTAAGCCTTTCCGAAGAAAGGCAGCATGTGGTGTTCGCACATGGAGTAAAAGTCGATGTCTTTGGCAATCAGCATTTCGTTGTAGCCCTCGTTATCGAAAACGGTAATCAATTTTTTGGGATCTTCGTGGTAACCCTCGTATAATTTAGTGAAGCTTCGAGCCACCCGCTCGGGTGTTTCTGCAAGCCCTTCACGCGAAGGATCTTCTCCGATTTCGGTGAGTAGCTCTTTAATTAATTTGGCTATTTTATCCTGATTCATTATAGAAAGGGAGTTACTTTATGGTCATCAATTTCTTTGACTTTTTCAAGCATACTACTGAATTTGTGATCACTTATGGGGTCTTTTAGGTCAGGTGCAATCTCGACCAGCGGTGTTAAAACAAATTGACGATCCTGCATATGACGATGGGGAATCTGAAGCTCGGGTGTATCGATAATCTGGTTGCCATAAAGTAGAACGTCGATATCAATTTCACGATCCCCCCAATGTTCATGCTTACTACGACCTGCTTTCTTCTCAATTTCCCGTACTATTTTTGTCAGCTTCTGAGGTGAAAGTGATGTTTCGATTTGCATGGCCTGATTTAGGAACCACTTCTGTCCTTCTTCTGAATGTGGGTGGCCGTCAATTAGCTCGTTTCTGGGCCAAGGCTCAGTTTCGTAGATTTTGGAAGTTTGGATGACCTTAATCTTGGAATTTTTGCTTAGCATATCCTGTGCCTGAGCAAGAAAAGCCATGCGATCGCCGATGTTGGATCCCAGCGCTAAGTACGCTGTAACTTTATTTTCCATGGTATGTAACAAATGAATTAGGCGTCTCCCAAAGCTTTATTTCGTGCAGATGAATTTGATTGGAGAACTTTGAGATGTCTATGTCTGTCTCTTTTTGATCGCGGAAGAATTTTGTAATGGACTGTGGCAGATTCGGATCCTCCAATTCCTGCTGAATGAGAGTTTTTAGGTCGACTAACTGATCCCAAATCCAGATGGCTGTATTCTCGGCAGAGGCTACCTCGATTACGTCGTTAATAACTTGGTGATCGAGCTTATCTAGTACCTGTTTTTTTACGATTCGCTTTAGAATAACAAAGTCGATAACGAGCCCGTTTTCTCCTACAGCGCCGTCTACAGTCACCTGCAATCTGTAAGTATGTCCGTGCATGCGCTCACATTTGCCGTAGTAACTGGGCAAAAAGTGGGCTGAATCGAAGGTAAATTCTTTAGTGATGAGCATGTTATTGGAGTGAGAATTGGGCCTGCATAATAGCAAATTTTGCGGTTGTAGAGAAGCTGGATTAACTACTTGACAAAGAAGAAAAAGGATTATATAATCTAGCAAGAAATTAACCCATAAAGATGTCCTATAAAGAAACTTTTGAACCCGAAGATGATTTGTTCAATACTGATGATCGCGAGCGTGACCTCGTTGACCTGGTAAGTGACCTTGAGAGAGGAAGATATGTGGAAGTGATTGATTCGGATGATGATACCACTGAGCCAACGGACAGTTTGCGCTCCGAAGATGAAGAGCAGGCTGCCTTAACAAGGTTAGACCTTAAGCGAGTTGGCCAAGCTCCATTGTCAGCACAAGCTGATGCTGCTGATAAAGCAAGGTCCTTTGTACATGGATTATTGATGGGAATTGCGTTCGCAAATCAAACTGAGTCCCAGGATATGTCGAACTAAGAATTTGTAGCCTTTTTCATTAATTCAACATTGTGAATGCGAATGATGGAGGCACCATTTTTGAGTGCCTTTAAGCTCCAATCTACAGAAGGCTGATCACGGTCTTCTGTTTTTCCGCCTAGGCAGGATTTGCGAGAGATGCCGACAAGAATTGGATAGCCTAATAATTTGAGTTCCTCAAGCCGATTAATGACCTCGAAGCTGTAATCCGAAATCGAACTTATGAAGGCCCCCATGCCGGGGTCGACTATGATCTTGTCTTCGGAAAAGCCAGCTTCGATCAAGGTGCTGACGCGCTCCAGTAGGAAAGTTTTGATACTTGCTATCACGTCATCATATTCCATTGGCTCTTTTGTTGTACGTGGGGTGGAATCTTTGGAGTACATCAGTACCACGTACGGTTCGTATCTAAGCAGTACATCGATCATCTTCGGGTCACCGCGCATAGCAGTTACATCGTTGACCATTTTAAAGCCATGTTCCAGCGCGTATCCAGCGCTGTGAGCTTTGTAGGTGTCGATGGAAAAGAGGGCTCTGTCGGTCAGTTTTTTTTCTGCAATGGCATCTATTATGGGTTTTATGCGCGCCAACTCATCTTCAGCAGAAACTTCAGTTGAACCGGGGCCTGTGGACTCTCCACCAATGTCGATGATGTCCGCGCCTTGGGCAATCATTGCTTCAATTCGTTTGATTGCAAGCTTTGGATCATTAAACTCTCCCCCATCCGAGAAGGAATCAGGGGTGAGATTTAGGATGCCCATAATTTTGACATTGTTTGGCATGTCTTGATTATAGGTCAAAATAGTTTATTGGTCTCTATTGATCTAAAGTACCCAGCGACTTAGGAATAAGCATTTCGTACTTTAACTTTGGGTATCGCATGTTCAGAAGGGCTGAAATACCAAATTGATGAGCAGCCCCCCATACGATTACATTTCTGTCACCATCCGACATATCGTGCACTATTTTTTCAATGAGGTAACGCTCTCTTAAATATCCATTCAATTGAACTGCTATCGCGTCTCCAAGTTCCGGCTGATGCTTCATTATGTTGTCCATACTACCATTCAACTTTGCCACCAACATGTTGAACTTCTGCTGCTCAGAGCCATAAACCCGAAATTTTGGATCCAAGATCCAACTACGCTTGGATTGCTGTAGATCGGTCAGTGATCTTCCTGCCATTGCATCAGTGTTCTCTTGAGGTAGATCAAAACTAGATATTACTGCATCAAATCCAACTTTCATGTCTTGTCGATATTTTTCTCCATCAAGAACGCCTTCATGACCGGAGCCTTCGGCAAAGTACTTTGTGTGTGGCCCATTCAAAATCGTAGCTATCATTCTTGTTTCATCCTGAGATCGAAGTACTTGCTTCTCCCATTTTGGATCTGTTGATGTATGACCCGAATGATATTGGGGGACAAGGACCAATGAACCCTTTTTGGAATTCTTTCTATTAACTTCTGAAAGCCTTTCAATATCCTCAAAGATACCTGAGGCCAGCATACCCCTGAAGTATTGACTTATGCGTTGATCTGCAGCAGGGTGCTTACCCTTTGAAGCTCCTTCCCGTACTGTTGCTTCCAAGAACTTTCTTACACCCTCCGCGCTGCGTGTTCCAAGTGTGTCCAATGTCATCTGCCCCCGACGGATTATTTCTCCATTATAAAGGACTCCTGTTCCTAGATAAGGCTCAAGCTTTGCCTGAGTAGCTTTATCAATAGGGCTATTCTCGGAGAACTTCGTACCATTTGTTTCACTGGTGGGTGGTGCTGTCTCTTTTTTCCTTTCGACTGACGGCGCAGCTTTCTGATTCGCTCCATTGCTATCTGTTTCTTCCTTGTCACAATATTCAGCTCCAACAGCTATCCCGCTAACAAGAGCTATGGCTATCATCAGACGAGACAAATGTGCGCCAGAACGTGATACAGAGAGTTGGTCATCTGCTTCAGTTGGCTTATTAGCTCCTTTTTTCATAATATGTTGATTAAAAAGCGGAGTATGATCCTAATACTATTGCTTTATATAGTCAAGTTTTATGCCTGCTGTAGCTTCCAAGGCTTAATTATAAGTGGACAAAAGACTCCTGTTTATAATATTCTATAAACAGTAAAGTTACTCCCATTTATATGCTTGTCTCCATCTTTGATGTAGCGGGTCCGATCATGGTAGGTCCTAGCAGCTCTCATACTGCTGGTGCCTGCAAAATTGGCCAAGTCGCACGTGCGCTCTTTAATGGAACTCCAACAGAAGCTGACTTTTATTTGTACGGATCATTTGCCACGGTTTACAAGGGCCATGCCACCGATAAAGCTCTTCTGGCAGGGGTGATGAGGTTTTTTACTAGTGATTCGAGAATAAAAGATGCCTTTGAAATAGCTGATAAAAAGGGGCTTAAGTATAAGTTCACTCCCGTCAAAATTGATCCCCCTGAACATCACCCCAATACAGTGCGTATTATTCTTAAAAATAGAAAACGTCAAGTGAGCCTGGTGGGCTCTTCGACTGGTGGAGGGGAAATTAAGATTACCTTTATTAACGATGTGCCGGTTGATCTTGATCTAACAGCAGGCCGCTTTTTCTCTCTTCTTATCGGGCATGATCTTGAGCCTAAGAATGTATTGCACCCATTGTATGCACAGCTTTTAGACTGGAATATTCCTATTGCTGGCAAACAAACCATATGTGCTGTAAGAGGAAAGAAGAAATGCATGACCACGCTGAATATTGAGGATAATTACCTAAAATTGA
>JAJDCF010000028.1 GCA_029260955.1 Patescibacteria group bacterium
TCTTCACCGTCGGGATCAGTATAGCCCACTGGATTATTGATGGCATAGGCGTAAGTATTCAAACGTTGTGGCTTAGATAAGCGCTCCTGCAAAAATACTGACATATCATTCTCGGGTCGCTTATTTGGGTAATTACCATGCAATTGATCGCCTGCCTTCTTATTCTTGCTCTCCCCTGATTTTGTAAAAAATTCTGGTGAACCAATTGTTAACAGTAATGGATCAACACTTACAAACCTACCAATCTCCGAATCGTAGTAACGAGCGCCGTAATAATGTAGGCCGGTTTCGTCATCGAGTTCTTTGCCGGTGAATTTGTGATCAGTTTCGGTCGCGCCTGAGGCAGATTCGTTCAGGCGTTCTGCGACATATGGTAGGTAATCTCGTCGTTCAACTTCGTCACCTTTGTTGTCCAGCACTACGTCGATCGAACCAAGATGATCGGTAAGAAGGTAAAAAGTGGTTTCGTCATTCACTTCCGCATGAGCAGATGGAACGAAGGCTGCCGATAGGCGGCTGAATTGGTTTCTCAGAAAGGCCACTGTCTTTTTGACAGGCTTACTTCGGTTCAGAACGTAGAGTTCCACGAATTGGCTGTCAGTTTTTTTGCAAATTTTACTGCCGTCAGCTTTATTCTCACATTGCAGGAAGTTCACGTTCAGACGAGCGCCGTTTGTCAGGTCGGTATCCGGTTTTAGCAGCAAGCGCTGTGGAATGCTGGTTTCTTTTCCATCCACAAAGGTATTGCTCTTGATGCGAACGTGGGTGAAGTCAGTTCGAGTGAAATTTCTGAAATCCACAATCTTCCTCTGGTTTTCAAAGATGTAAATCTGGTTGGCGTGGAGCCTGAAGCTTTCGACCTGTTTATTACCACGCTTGTTCAGCGCCACAATTTGATAGGCGTATTTAACGCCTGGCTCATCAAACTTGTGTACGTATCGATTTTTGCCTCGCTTTGATGAAGTAATTTCATCCAATAATATCTCGGCTTCATCCAGCGCAGTCGCGTGATTTCCTTTTGAGCGATAGATGCGGAATTTGGTAATCTTTTCCGGCATGGCATCCCAGCTAATCAGGGCCTCGTTTCGTTTGTAGGTTATACGAAGGTTTTCGAAGGCGTTTTCGGGAAGTGCGCCGGCAATCAGGGTTTCCTTCTTCTGTTTATCGCGGGAATTTAGGGTGTACAGATGAATTTCCTCGGAGAGTATTCGGGCCTCTTCCTCTTGTCCTTGGCTGATCAGGCGCATGAGCTTTAGATTGTCCTGAGAGCCGTAACCACCGCCACCTGTGCCACCACCAGCCGTATCTCCGCCACCACCAGTTCCCTGCGCGGAAACCTGGGGGATTTGAGGAAGGGCAGGTGTTGGATCTGGGTTTGGATTGGGATTGGGATTTGGGTCGGGATCGGGAGTTGGATCTGGATCAGGTGTAGGATCCGGGTCTGGCGTTGGGTCGGGATCAGGAGTTGGCGGAGTGTAATTCAGTTCTTTTTCGATCTTGGCAATGCGTTGGCCGCCGGCATAAATGTATTTGACCTCTTTTTCTGGATGGACCTCAAAATATTTGTCCGGGTAGTAGGTAGTGCCACCAGTGGCAAGGTCTGTTTTGGTTAAACGGTCGTAACCTTCTCCGTAAGTGAAGCTGGCTTTTCCGGCTGACTGAATCAGGCGATCACGATAGTCATAAGTCATGGAATCTGAGTCGCGAGTGATCATGTTTCCGTTGGCATCGTAGTCGTAGGCGTGGCTTCCTGCTGCGGTTACTGCGTGTGGATGCGCGCCATTGTAGTCAAACTGTCCAACATCGGATTTGAACGTCATATTACCCAGAGCATCGTACTGGTAGGTTTGAGTGACGTCGGTTTGATTGGCGGTTCCTGTGTAGTCGGCCTGAGTCAGTCGGTAAAGGTTGTCATATTGGTAGTTGACCGTTTTGGCGGTGATACCGGTGTTGGCATCAACCATATTCAGCAAGTTTCCGACTGAGTCGTAGGTGTAGCTATAATTTTGTAGTCCGGTTCCCGCTGTTTTGGAAGTCAGGCGGTAGAGCTGGTTCTCATCGTAGTCATTTTGAAGCACTACGCCATTGCCCAAGGTCATTTGGGTGACCTGGCCCATGGGAGTGTAAGCCAGTTGATTGGCAAAAACTGTTTCGCCCACTTTGAGTTCACTCAGTTGGTGGGCGGAGTCGAAGGTGTTGGTGGCGACGGTGTTATCGGGGTATGTCAGCGAGGTGACAGCACCCATTTGGTCGTAAGTGTATGCAAAGTCAAAGGTTTTGTCGTTGATTTGCTTGTGATCGTTTGTCACGCGACCCCATGCATCGTAGGTAAAGCTGTGCTCGTAATTAGGCTTAACAACTTTAGATAAGCGGCCGATGGAATTAGCGCCTTGGTCGTAGGTAAAAGTAAGGTCGCTTTCGGTCGTGATTCTATCGAGTTCGTCGTAGCCAAAGCTGGTAACCTGGTTTTTTGGGTCAGTTTTTTGGGTCAGATTGCTATTTTGATCGTAGGTATAATTCCAGCCAGCGCTGCTTGCGAGTTTGGACTGAAAAGTTCGTCGACCAAGTGAGTCGTAGCCAAAAGTGCGAATATTATTCTCCGCATCCCGGATTTGAGTCAGGCGGCCTAGTGAATCGTAGGTGTAATGAGTTTGATAGGTAGTACCATTATTTTCATCAACACGAATCAGATTGCCGCGGGAGTTGTTGGCCAGTGTTTTTGAGTTACTGTTTGGGTCAGTGGTGGTCACTTGCCAACCGGAATAGCTGTTCGAGCTGGTGCCAAGAGGATTTGTACTGGTGAGCAGTCGGCCCAGGGCATCGTAGGCAAAACTATTGCCGATTTTGCCCGCATTTAGAGATTCGAAACTGGCAGAATTACTGAAGTATGGCTGAATTTGCTTTTCTACGTTTCCACGCTGGTTGTAGATGGTTTGAGTGGTCACCCATTTGTTATTTGGTGCCTCTTGCTTGCTTTCGATGGCACGATTTAGGGAATCGAGATAGGTATAGGCATCTACTTTTTCCCCATCATCGTTGTAAGCCGTGGCGTGAACGGAGCGAGGAGTGGAATTATCGTTGTAGGTGGTCGTACTCAGAAGTTGACCGTCTTTTTCGATGCGAATTGGTCGTCCGAGACCGTCGTAAATGCTGCTTGTGACGGAACCATTGGGATCAGTGGTACTGGTTGGTTGGCCGATGCCGGCGTCGTAGGTCATTTGACTGCTGTGCCCCTTGGCATTGCTGATGGTGGCGGGATACAAATTGTTGGAATCGTAGGTCGTTGTGGTGCTGAAACCGCGTGGGTTGGTCGAACTGGTCGGTAAACCGTATTGGTTGTACTGAACTTCGGATCTGAGCCAGCTATTTGGATTATCGAGCCAGGCCTCCTGAGCGGTTACGTTTCCCTTGTCTTTTTGACCAAGTAAAAGGCCGTCATAGTAGGTTTTTGAGTGACTAACGAGCGTACCAACCTGGTTTTGCACCTTGTTTTCGTATGGGAATGCCGATTGCGAAATGTAGCTCATCAAAGTTTTGAGTAAATCGGTGCCAGTGTCAGAAAAACTGCCATTTTGGCCTGTGGCAATAACCTCACCAAAGTCGAGCACTTGAATCACATTACCGATGTCGTCGTAGGTGAAGTGCTTGGCAATTGCCTTGCTCACTCCCCCGTCGAAGGTCTGGCTTAGGGCTTGAGACAGGAATGGGTAAAAGTGATCAGCGCCCAGAGTTTTGTAGTCAAACTTGTTGACCGTTGAGGTAACGAGTTGGCCGTTATTGTCGTAGGCCTCACTGCGGTAAGCGCGGCCCTTTTTGCTGATGTGATCGGCAAATTCGCCATTAGCTGTGTCGTCGATTGAATGCTGACTTTGATGGTAGTAGGCTTTGCTTTTGTAGCCCAGGCCGTCAGTTTTGGTGACTACGCGGAAGCCGGCGAAGGCTTTGTCGTAAGAATTTTCAAAATAGTAGTGCCCGTCTTCGTAAAAGTAATTGGTTTCGCTGATATTCCCCTGGCCGTCGTCGACTGTCATTCGGCTTACGGTATCGATAATGATAGGTAAGTTGGGGTTGGCCTGTGTGCCATTTGGATTCATGTACTGAGCCGAAGTCTTGTATTCCAGATTGATCTTGCCGCCACTACTGGTGTGCACTGTTGTTAGGAAGTAGGGACGAGAGCCGGTGTTGAGCCAAAGATTTTTTTCTTCTACAACTGTATCTGGGTTGCCATTGGTACTGTTTTTTGTCCACTTAAAGCTTTGATATACATCTGGAAGTAAATCGCCGTTAATATCAACAATTCTAGTGCCCATTCCAGGCGGAACGTGACTATTGGCGCCAACATTTAGATACACCGGGAAGTCGCCAACATCAGCCGTCATTACTTTGCCTGTATTCAGATTAACTTCGCTTACCCCCTTATAACCTGAATAAATGGTCAATAATTCTGCTCTTATGCGATCGGTAAGGCCATCTCCATTCGCATCGATTGAACGGTAGGTCTCTGAGTCTGAACTTGTAAAACTACAACTGAGTGCTCCTGACATTTGCTTCCAGCCTCCCTTTCCATCGTTGAGGTAGCCTCCATTGGGATAGCCAGAAATATCTGCTAATCCATCGTGATTGCAGTCCTCCACATAAATACTACGTTGATACTGATAACCGAGATTGTCAGAAACAATAACACTAGGACTCTGCCATAAGTTTGTGGTCTCACAGGAACTTCCGTCTTTGTTTAGGCAGGTATTTTTTACAATGTATGAGTTTTGGCTGCTATCGTAGCTTGATCTGCTTTGAATTATGTCTGGTAGGCCATCTCCATTCAGGTCTGCTACTGATCCCCCATTATCAGGAAAGGGATACTGCCCACTCCCTATGTAAATTGGGATTGAATCTGATATTACAGGTCCAGCACTAAGGTTTAACCTGCTCTTTAATTGATGATTGGGCGTAAGATAAACTGAAAAATTGTCACTTCGGGCGTCACCATCGAAATCTGACAGCTTTTGGGTGAAGGTAGGAAACTTGCCACCCGGGATATTATAGCCTTGGCTACTCACCTGGTTCCATCCACCCTTTGCATCATTGATATACAAAGTATTACCACCGGTAAGATCCACGAGTCCATCGCCTGTTACATCCCAAAAGACAAGCTTATCAATCTCGCTGCAAGGCGTGTCGTGCCAACAGGTATAAAAATTGAATGGAGCTAGGTACTGATTTGCCTTTTGCCAACCAACAGCCGACTGGGAGTATTCGAAAGTGGTAGCAGGTAAGGCTGTCGCCTGCCCATTATTACTGTAGCCTGTTTCTGTAATGCTGGCCAAAGTGGACCGCACTATGGGGTCGATTTTGAGGTAATCTAGCGCATACTCTCTTCGTTTTTCGCCATTGGCATAAACCTCGATGCCGCTTATCAAACGATTTGTCTCTACCAAGAATCCAGTTGCGTAAGAAAATTGATTATCTTCTCGCGTAGAGCTACTAAGAATGAATCTCACCTCGAATATGCCGTCTGATGAGCCATGACCTGTGTAAATAATCTTCTCCGGATAAATCTGATTGTCTACCTTTTGGTAGGTGAAGCGGATGAAATTGTCGTTAGGATCGCGAATTTCTTCGAGCATCCATTGAAAAGTCCGACTTGGGTCGGAGGGGTCAAATTGGCGGCTGCCATCTGAACTTCCAAACTTATATTTGTTCCCCTGTTTGTCGGTCACTAGCCAGGAATTGTCGGGCAATTTTTCGTAACGTGCAAAACTGGCCTCAAACTTTTCTCCGAATATTCCCGGAGCACCTGTACCTACTAGTTCGCCCGAACTAAAAGGTGTAGAAGCGATGTAATCATTTCTGTCATAAAGTTGCTCAACACCCTTTTTGTTGAAACGCTTAATGGAATACTCAGTTAACGACCAGTGATAACCCACCTGATTATAGAGTGAGGTATCCTGGGAATTATGGCTGATGCTGACTGAGGGTGTCAGACCATTGCGACCCGGTGGCACAGCAATAGGATAACTGTAAGTTGCCGCGCCAGTGAACTCACTCACCGATAAATTACCAGTCAGCTTGGTTCGCTGCAACGGGTCAACGCGAACACTGTTATCGGAATAGAATTGCTCGGCAGCCATCGTGGGCTGAGACGTTAGTAAAAAAACTCCTGCTAAAAAAAGCGGGAAAAGCTTGGAAAAGCGTGAAGGTCGTGAGTTCATAAAGACACCAATTAATTATATGCTCGGGGCGGGAACTTCGTGTTAATTAGGAAAGGCTTTTGAACTTTGGTGTTTGATTTTAAACTATGTTTTACAAACTGTCAAATACTTTTTTTAATATTCTTTTATTTCTTGTTGTAGCCAACTCTTTCTCGTCTTGCTAAAATGCGTTTGGAAGTTATTCCCTAACAAGATCTCATGACCAATTTCATCGTCAGCACTATTTTACTAGTTATCAGCATTTTTGTCATCAGTCTTTTCCCAGCGGGCAATGAATTTTTGGGAAGCATCGTAGATTCTTTCAATGAAAAAAAGACCAATGTTACCGAGGAGTATGATCGGGTGAAAGGCGAAGTTGAAGATATCAAGGCAACTGTTACCGAGACAAAAGAGAAGGTCGAAGAAACCGTGGAAACCGCCAATAAAGCTGTTAAGACTGTATCGAGCGTACTAGATAAGATCAACAATCTTCTTGGAAGGAATGAAGCGGATGAGGTTACTGAAAATACCGAAGAGGAGTAGGTATCTAAGCAGCTTTCATCGGATATCCTCTGAAGTAGCGCTTTTTTAACATGTCATCATCTGGCAAGGCAGCAATGCGCTGTCTTTTTTCTTCTTTTGATAGTCCTTGCTTTTTGACTCTCCTGATATCACCAATAAGACTAGTTAAGCCTAAGGCTGCATTGGATCGTGCTGCTAGGACTAAATTTTCCAGGTTGGTCGTCAGTAATTGGCTTATCTTGGAATAGGTAACTTCATCATGACTTTTAGCTTTTTCGCTCATAATGCGAGCTGTTGCCCAGAGTTTGTCAATTTTATAGCTCACAAAAGCGGGAAAGCTCTCAATAGCCTCCACCCAATCAATATTCAAGTTAAAACGCTCAGTTAATCTTTTGAGCATATTTATTTTTCTATCGATGTTCGGAAAAGCATAGCCAAACAAAGTCGGAAGCTTTGTAATCATCTTCACTGGATCTTTGAAGCCCCTTTCTTTGAGGCCTTCCATTTTTGCATCGATGTTTGGAAAGCTATAGCCAATCAGTGATGGATTTGCAGTGATCAGCCTTACTGGATCTCTGAAGCCCCTTTCTTCTAGACCTTCCATTTTTTTATCGATGTATGAAAGAGCTAAACTAAAAAAGGATGGATGTGCAGTCACCAACTTTACCGGATTTTTGAAGCCCCTTTCTTTGAGGCCTTCTATTTTTGCATCGATGTTTGGAAAGGCGTAGCTAAATATGGTTGGTTTTTTTGCAGTCAACTTTACCGGATCTTTGAAGCCCCTTTCTTTGAGGCCTGTGATTTTTTCGTCGATGTATGGAAAGGTGTAGTTAAGTATTGATGGATGGGAAGTTATCAGCTTTACCGGATCTTTGAAGCCCCTTTCTTTAAGACCTGTGATTTTTTCATCAATATTTGAAAGCGTCAAGCTAAGCACAACGGGCAGTTTGGTAATCAGCTTTACAGGATCTTTGAAGCCCCTTTCTTTGAGGCCTGTGATTCTTTTGTCGATAAACCCCTTTGTATGAAGAGTAGGCTCTCCTACTTCCAATTTCCCAATAAAATCATCAGAAAAGCCCAATGTTCTCAGGAGTTCCCGCCTGCTTTCTAAAACAAGCTCACGGGTTTCCGGATCATTCGGAGTAGTCCTTAGGTCTATGGATCTAGTTACGTCAATACTCAATTTGGGGGTATAATAGTATATATTTATACCTTATTATACCTATAGTGTCAATAGTAGGCTACCGATTCAGCATTATCAGTGACATTGCGGAAATGGCTGCGGTTTCGGTACGAAGAATTCGCTTACCGAGCGAGAAAGGTTTTACATTGGAATCTTTTGCGAGAGCCAATTCTGATTCGCTGAGCCCCCCTTCCGGGCCAATGATGATTTGAATTTCGCGCGCATCCTTCATATCTTTTTCATAATCTGCCAAGTGCTTGCTGCCTTCGTATACATAGGCAATAAATCCGTTAGACAATTTTCCTACAACTTCATCGTAGTTTACCGGGTGGCGGATTTCGGGAATATTCATGCGGCCACACTGCTCGGTGGCTTCCATGGCGATTAACTGAAGACGCTCAAACTTACTCATTCGGCGCTTTTCGGTGCGCTTAGTGACCAGTGGGAATATCTCGCTCACGCCGATCTCGGTGGCTTTTTGCACCACCAACTCAAATAGCGCGGGCTTTTTGGGAATGGCCTGATACAGGCTTACCTTTACCTTGGGCTCTGCCTTGTTTTTAACATCTTCAACTTTCTTATCGAGCATTTTTCGCCGATTGATATTTTCGATCTGCACCAGAAATTCTTTTTTACCATCAAAAACATGAAAAAAATCGTCATTCCACATACGAAGTACCTTGCCCACCTGATGTACAATGCGATTGTCTTCAATTCTCAAATACTCGCCTTTAAAAGCCAATGATGGAAGGTAAAAGCGATGCAACTTAGTCCTTGTTTAGATAGATTTCGCGTGGCTTGGCGCCATTGGCTGGACCAATCATTCCATGGTCTTCCAGAATATCGAGAATACGAGCAGCGCGAGCGTAACCCACACTGAGCCTTCGTTGAAGGAGTGATGCAGATGCCTTACCGCTGTCTTGAATGAGTGCCAGAGCGTCGTTGTACAGGTTGTCCTGGTCTGTACCATCTCCTCCAGAACCTACCAGACCGGTATCAGCTCCTCCTTTGTTGGTAGTCTTAATGATGCTCTCATCGTAATCCGGCTCTACAGTTAGTTTGATGCGCTTTGTGACTTTTTCTATTTCTTTGGTAGAAACATAAACTCCCTGCACACGAACGGGTCGACTCATGTTGCCAGGCAAGTAAAGCATATCACCCATTCCCAATAGATCTTCGGCACCCACTCCATCGATGATGGTGCGACTGTCGACTCCAGAAGTCACCGTGAAGGCGATGCGGGTCGGTATGTTGGCTTTGATCACACCGGTAATCACGTCTACACTCGGCCTTTGAGTAGCAATGATTAAGTGCATTCCCACGGCACGGGCCATTTGAGCGATGCGACAAATCAGGGCTTCGGTTTCTTTCTTGTTCGCCTGCATCATCAGATCGGCGAGCTCATCGATGACGATAACGATGCGATGTAGTGTTTTTTCTTCAGAAGCGTTGTATTCTTTAATATTCTTGTATCCCTTCTCGGCAAAATCCTGATAACGTCGGTTCATTTCGGCCACAGCCCATTTAAGACTGGAATGTGCCTTTTCTGAATCGGTGATAACAGGCGTGAGCAAGTGCGGAATGCCGTTGTAAGGTGTCAGCTCTACACGCTTTGGATCGACCATTATGAACTTCAGGTCTTGAGGTGAATTTTGGTACAAAAGCGACATGAGAAAGGTATTCATTCCCACAGATTTACCAGAGCCAGTGGCACCGGCAATCAGCAAGTGGGGCATGGTTTCCAGATCATCGATAACCGGCATACCGGAAACGTCTCGTCCAATGGCCAAACGAAGCTTGGAGTTCATGCTTCCAAACTCTTCACTCTCGAGCATTTCGCGCAGATGCACGACCATTCGCTTTTCGTTCGGTACTTCGATACCTACCAGTGACTTACCTGGAATCGGTGCCTCCATACGAAGCGCTTTGGCCGCCAAAGCCAGGGCCAGGTCGTCTTTGAGGGCTGTGATTTTGTTCAACTTAATTCCTTCGCTGGGTTTTAGAGTGTATTGCAAAACAGTGGGGCCGATGTTCACGTCTTTCATGGTCACATCGATGCCAAACTGAGCCAGCTTTTCACGAATTTTTTCGGCGTTGTCTTTTAGTACCTTGTCGCTTACATAAACCTCGGAACTGGCGGAAGAAAGGATGTCCAAAGGTGGCAGCTCCCAACCGGAATAGTCTACTTCTTCGATTTTCTTCTCAGCTTTTTCTTTCTTTTCTATTTTGCCGGGCTTATTGATCTCGATGTCTTTGAAAATCTTATCTTCAGCCTTATTAGATGCACCAAAGTCATCGTCATCATCCTTCTTGGCCAGCAATGGCTTAACAATATTGAGTTCCTGACTGCCTCTATCCAGCAATGGCGATAGCTTTTTGGATCTTTTGCCCTTGGTTTCGATTTTGAGGCTACGATCTGGAATCAAGGCACGAATTATGTCACTAATAGAGACTTCGAAGGTAATAAGCGTTCCGACCAAAAAGAGTGTTCCCATGATTACCTTAGCTCCAATGTCAGAAATGAATAGGCGAAGCAGTACTGAGGTCAAAAAGCCAACGTAGCCTCCAAAAGTCTCAACACTATCTAGCATGGCGGTGACATCGGTCTTCATGTGGAATAGCCCTAAACCTGCGAATACCATCAGGGTTAAGCCCAGATACTTGGTGGCATTCAGCTGAACTCGACGGGCAAAAAACAGGGTGATACTTAGCCCCAGAAAGATAACCGGAAGCATCACAGCACCTACACCAAAGATAAGCCTTAGGTAAGTGTTGAGTCCATCGCCCAAAATACCAGCCTTGCCACTCATTGCTAAATAAAAGATGATCGCCAAGCCAAAATAAATAACAGCACCGATTTCTCTGGCGATATGTGAGTCCAATTCGATTCTAAAATCTTTTTTTGGTACGCGCCTTGCCTTTCTGGCAGCGCCTAGTTTTCGTCTTCTGGCCATCGGTTTTTATTTAATAATGGATTTGATTTTACTACAAAATGCAGATTGTGCCAAGATTCTACTTCTTAGTTTTTCGCCTTTTTAAGGGTGACTTTGGAAATGAGAAGTGTTCATCTTTTTCTAGAACAGCTTTGTACTCAAGTTTATAGATGTGAAGGAAGGCCAGAGCTAGTGTTAGGACTACTGGTCCAAAAAGCAGTCCTTTTAAGCCGAAAACAAAAGTACCTCCGAGCAAGACCAGCAAAGTAGCTAGTGGATGAAGGTGGGCGGAAGATCCGATTATGTAGGGCTTGATCACGTTGTCGGCGGCTGCCACAATAAAGACACACCAGAGCAAAAGTAAGATCGCGGTCAGATATTGCCCTCCTATAGCTAAGGCTGCCACAGCTGGGATCCAAATAATGGCTGTTCCAATGTATGGCACAGGTGAAAATAGGGCCGCGATCGCCCCCCAAAAGGCTGCATTGTTGATACCGGCTACAGAGAATCCAATTCCAACCAGGAATCCCTGGACAATAGCCGCTCCAAAAATCCCATAGATGATGCCGTAGCTCAACTTGTACATTTTGGTAAAGAGTTCCTGCCGATATTTTTTAGACATTGGCAATAGTGAACGAATGTAGTCCACCAGTTTGTCCCCTTCACGTAAAAAGTAGAACAGAGAAATAAGAAAAACCATCAAGTGCACTAAAAATAGTGAAAGGTGCTTGAGGATATTCGTTGTTTTGGTGAGTAAAAAACTACTGACCACACCTACCGCATCTTTGGCTGTTTGAAGAATATCTGACGTGGAAAAAGGCAGATATTTGAGAGCTCCCTCAATTTTATGACCATAAGGAATCAGCTCCAGGATTTTTGAAGTGGTACTTACATCACTTGTTTCAACGATCGTATTAATGCTGTCACTGACAACGGTGTAGGCGTCAGCAGCTTGCTCAGCAACAAAGAAACCGAAAAGCGTGAAAGGTAACAGGATTACGATTATGA
>JAJDCF010000029.1 GCA_029260955.1 Patescibacteria group bacterium
AGCCTCTATAATGCCCGCTGTGTTCTTGCGAGGCTCCAGTGTTGAGAGACAAAGGAAGTAGTTATCGGGTAAATTGTACTTCCTTTTAATCAGTTCAAAACTCTTTGGAAAGTGCAGTGGCTTAAGATGATCTGCAGCTGCCTCATAAATCACCTTCACCTTCTTCTTTTCTACGTCATATTCGGCGACTAGTTGATTCTTTGTGAATTTGCTTACTGCCACAATCAGGTCTGCCTCCATCGCCTCTTTTTTTGGTCGAAGAATTTTGTGCCAAAGTCTTGTCTTGAAGTTAAACGAGTGCTTGAAATCCTCAAAAGAAAGATCGTGGAAGGTGTTAACTTTTTTACATGACTTTGAAACAGGAGCCGGCCTAGGATCCGGTACCCATAGTACGTCAATCCCCTTTCCGATCAGCTTATCTAGCTTTGGCCACCGAAGAAGGCTAAGAGAAAGGTTAAAGATCTTGTTGGGAATGCGTGTTCGAACCAGCTTTACGTTTTTGGGCAATTCAGGAAAATGAGTGGTATCAATCTCTTTGAAGGAGTTGTACCAGAGTATAAACGTATGTTTACCTTTTAGCTTAAAGAGCGCCTCCAGCATGGCTTTTATGTAAACCTCTACCCCGCTTATTTTACCCGCCATGAGTGGACGGAGATCAATGGCTATTTTCATCCTCTCAATTTTAGCGCCTTATTAGAGTTTTTCAAGGATTTCGGTGAAATCGATTTCTTCAATATAGGACTTTAGCCTTTCGTACATGGCTAACCGTTCCGCTTCTGAGAGGTCCAGCTTTGAGTAATGAGCCAAGCCTTTAACAAGCTTACGAATTTTTGTTCTCATTTCGTTGTATGCCTCATTTTGGCCCGTTCTAACTTTGGGGAAGGTTTCTTTCGATTCAACCACTTTTTTCAGCTCGCGAGCACGCCCAAGTAAGCCTTCGATGGTGGTTTCCATGGGGGAAGCTGCGATGTCGCGCAGAATCCTTTCGCGTTCATGCTGAACCTGGAATGTTTTACAGGCTACGTACATATCGATGGCGCCATCCCGGAAAATATCTTCACGCCCAGCCCGCAACAATCCCTGCATGATGGACGGCATAATGCGTAGTAAATCTCCATACTGATTAAATGGTCTAACTTTTAAATCATCACAAAGGGGCATTAAACTCAGCCTTCTTTTAACTTCCTCTTCGCTTGCTCCATTCTCTAGAGCTTCACAAAGGTTGAGTGAAGCAACTCGCGCCTGCTCCAACACCTCCCTACCCTGATGAATAGTCTTACTCAGGATTTTTTTGTCATCAGAAACAAAACGGGATTTATTGAATATTTCCGGCAATCTCTCTTCAAGCAAATCAATTACTTTTATTATTTGACGACATGATGCACCTGGATTATGGCGTCCCAGGCTATCTTGTAGATCGGATACTCGGCCCAGTATATCGGCGGCTTCAGCCTTGTAATAATTGAGAACCTTTCCAAGAATATCCAGTTCGGTGCTGATTCGATCCGTAATGATCTCTTTTCCTGGGTCATCCTTTTTCATTCCTCGTACCTCCCCGAGAATTCCATGGATTCGACCTTTTATCCCATGAAGCTTGCCCTGCTCCTTTTCATAGCCTTGTTCCGCGTGCAGCATTCTCCGATGTGCCTCATAGGCCGTGTCGAAGACCTGTATGGTTTTTCTATCTTTTTCTTTTGGCTGATTTCCCGTGTAAGCGAAAGTAAACACTTTGCCATCATGCTCTTTGGCGTAATGCTGAAGAGCCATAACACGATAGGTCCTTCTTCCATAAGCCTCTAGCGGCTGTAAGCGCGAAAATATCCTAAGTACTTCCGGCGTAATTGCTGCCTTTTTTTCCAGTTTTTCTAAATCACTCAGCCCTTCCAGACTTCCTAGGCCGAATTCCTCTAAAAACCAGTCTGGAATGCGCTCCGGATCAACCGGAATAGCGTCGAGTGAATATCGATCATATTGTTTGCGTGTTGGCCTGGTTCTGCGGTTTGGGAGTATTCTTGCTTCCGGTGGTGTTAGTACGTCTTGAGCCGCCTTAAATCGCGAATTGACTATACGCCACTCCCCTTCTTCGGCTTGTCTGAACCTGGAAGGCAAATTATCCAAACTGTTCTGGACGGGATTGAAAGTAAGCAGTCGCTTCACCTCACCCCTCATCAGCTGAGCTAGGTATCCTAATTCCTGCTGTCTTTCTGTAAGCTTGGTGACTAGATCACGCTTTTTATCAACTCTTTCCTGAGTAATGCCAGGCTTCTCTCCCCTTACATCCTTTCTTGATAGGGTGGTTTCGTGTCTGCCCAAAATATCTCGTTCATCGCTGAGTCTGTCGCGAATAGCCTCAATCTCTGCCTCCGCTTTGCCAATTTTACTTTCCAGTGCATCTCTCATTCCTTGGTTGCGGTCTTCTTCGTATTTCATGGTTGGTAACTATAAAATAGGAGGGCAATTATGACAAAAAGGGACGCGTAGGTCAAATTACGTTTCCTACCTAAGTTCGACTAGTTGGTGTCATTCTTTCTAGCTTCGCCCTATACGGTTTAGTCTATCTAGGGGTGTATGGTACGCGCGGAGGGATTCGAACCCCCGACACCCGGTTCCGAAGACCGGTGCTCTATCCAGCTGAGCTACGCGCGCACGTACAACAAACTTTAGCAAATAATTACTATTAAGTCGACAGGCTATTTAATCCACGTATCCGCCAACCTGTAATTCCCAAAGCTTGCGGTATAGGCCGGTTTTGTAGTGGATGAGATCTGCATGAACACCGTCTTCAACGATCTTTCCATCTTGCAATACCATGATGCGGTCCATCTGAGTGATGGTCGAAAGTCTGTGGGCGATCACCAAAGTAGTCTTGTTCTTCATCAAATTTTCCAGGGCCTCCTGAATCTGAGCTTCTGAAGCGGAGTCTAGGCTGCTGGTCGCTTCGTCTAGGATTAGGATCTGGGCGTTAGACAGAATGGCGCG
>JAJDCF010000030.1 GCA_029260955.1 Patescibacteria group bacterium
TAGCTGAAGATTTTATTCCTCAGAATATTCGCGATTTGCAGGGGCAGGACGAAGCTTTAAAGCTAAAGAAAAAACAGCTTGAAGAACTCTTTGTGGAGACAAGGCTATTCAATGTAATAAAGGAGTACGGCACAACACAACTTAATGGTCAGAAGGTTTACCATTACGGGCTTGCTGTAAATCTAGAGGGATTTAAGGATTATATGACAAAGGCAGCAATTATTGATGGTCGCGAGCTAACGCTACAAGAAATTGAAGAGGCAGTGAAAGTACTCTCCTATATTAAAGAGGCAGAAGTTTACATTGATTCCAAGGATTATTATGTTGTGAAGTCAATCTTCTTGTTTACTGGTGAGGCTTTGAATGCAAATTCTAACCTTGAAGTTGAAATTGTTGTTGAAGGGAATGATTTTGATGAGTCTGTAGTTGTTGATGCACCTGATGGTGCCGAGGATTTCAATCCTCTTAATCTAGTAATGGGGCTTGGAGGAGTGCCAACTTCATCGGTTGATGATGAAGAGCTTGAAAAATTATCAGAAATGACGGATGATGTAGTGGATGAAGAAGTGGTAGAGGAGGAATAGTTTGTTTAATTTATTAATTTATTTATTTACCTAACAAAAATTGTGTATATGAAATCAATAAAATCTCTTATGCTTGTCTTAGCTTTTAGCATGACACTTTTAGCTGGTTGCGGTTCTGATAAAGATGACGCTCCGGTTGTTGAGGTTACTCCACCTCCTTCTAGAGATGCCTCTGTTCAAACAGCAGTAAAAGTTGTAGACAAAATGGAAGATACTGTGGAATAGTTCAAATGTTTAAGTTTGATACGAAAGACCTACTTTTTTGTGGGTCTTTTTGGTGGTTGATAAATTAGGCTAATATGCTATAATTCCGCACTAATCTTACATCTTTCAATTCATGAAAAAATTAGCACCTCGACGCAGCCCTAGTTCTACCAGTACAAATAGGCGATTTCGCATTCTTGCAGTTTTGGGTTCTATCGTACTAGCTGCAGGGACTTTTGTATGCGGTAGTGGTGCTCAATCTGATTTAGTCACTGAACTTAGGGCAAAGCTACAGCAGAAAGACGATGACCTTACTAAGTGTGCCGATGACAAAGTGACTGATAAAGATAATATAGACGCACTTAAGAGAAAATTGGCAAATGTAGAGGCTAGTCATAAGAAATTGAATGACTGGAAGAATTTTTTGAGGGGTTCAAAAGCTAAAGTGAAAGGTGAGACTTTTGATGAAACGCAGCTTAGAGAATGTCGTGATATTAAGGCTGAAACTGCCAAAGTAGCGGCATGGGATATGATCGACTCTTTGGGAATTACAGATGAGGCGGACCAGCAGGCACTTATTGATTCTTATAAAAAGGGTTGTTACGTAAATCACGTTGGTGATGGAAAGATATTTATGTCTCAAAAGGATGAGCCCTATTGCGGTGAGGAGTTAGAAGTGGATGTAGAGAATAATTTTGTTGATCCTCGCATGTTTTCTGGTTCTTCGGCGGCTGAAAAGGAGGTGCTTGAACATTTTAAAAATAAGAACTACGACTCTGCAGTTGATGCCTATTCCACTGTTATAGCTGAGGCGGAGGCCTATGCATCAGGAGTTCCGGAGATAAGAGAACTTCCTTTTTACAACGAATTTAAGAAGAATTTTAAGGATGTTTACGATGATATGAAAAGTGACAATGCTTTAGATGGAATGTGCCGCATTTTTATGCTAATTGATAAATATAAGGGGTATGAGAATAATGCTGAATTAGATGCCTTATTTAATGGTGATACAAAGGAAGATTTTATGGTTGTAATGCGTAAAATGATGATAATGATGGAAATTCTTGAAAAGCTTGTAGAGCGTGACCATCCTCAGTTTGGCGATGATATTTATAATTCTAAAATTACTGCTGAATGTATTGATCGGGGCTTTTCGATGTCTATGCCCCCTGATTATTCTGCCGATGTGCCGGACTAGACTTTAAACTTCAATAGCGATTTTTTTTCCTCTATAATGTGGGCACTTTCTAACCATAAAGTAGATGCCTGACGTTTTAGAGTTTTCCAAAATGAGTGACGAGGAGCTTCTTGCCAGCCTAAAAGCTAACAAGATTGGCTTGACCGTAGATGAAGCCAGGAAGATTGAAGATATTTTGGGACGACCACCCACACTGACCGAGGCGGTGGTGTGGGGTATTCAGGGCTCTGAGCATTGCAGTTACAAAAGTTCGCGGCGTTTTTTGGCAGAATTACCAACCGATGGACCCAATGTGATTTTAGGGCCAAAAGAGGATGCGGGGATTGTTGAGATTGTGCGTGATGGCGAAGATCGTTGGGGCCTTGTCATGAGTCATGAGTCTCATAATCATCCTTCTCAGGTTGTGCCCTACGAAGGGGCGGCGACTGGTATTGGCGGAAACGTTCGTGACGTTGCCTGTATGGGCGCTAAGGTAATCGCTGTACTTGACCCGCTTCGTTTTGGTGAGCCCGAGGTTAATGAGTGTCGCATAATTGCCAATGAAGTGGTGCGGGGCCTTGCCGGCTACGGAAATCCGATTGGTGTGCCGAATTTGGGGGGTGATATAAACTTTGGTGAATCATTTAACGACAACTGCCTGGTAAACGTAGTGACGCTGGGTTTGGTCAAAGAATCCGAGGTCATTCATTCTTTTACCCCCGAAGAAGCGGCGGATGAGGGTTACGACATTATTCTGGTTGGCAAAGCGACCGACAATAGTGGAATGGGTGGCGCGGCCTTTGCGAGTTTGGAATTAGATGAGGAAGACAAGGAGGCGAACAAGGGTGCGGTTCAAGAGCCTAATCCATTTTTGAAGCGTCATTTGTTGGCCAGTAGCTATGATTTATTCAAACGACTCAAGGAAATGGGCAAGCTGGATAAAGTTGGCTTTAAAGACATGGGAGCCGGCGGAAATGTCTGTTCTACTGTGGAACAGGTGGCCGATAGGGGATTTGGGGCCGAGATCGACATCGAAAAGATTCATACAGCCATGGAGGGCCTTCACCCAAGCGTGATTGCGGCCAGTGAAACCCAAGAGCGCTTTGCCTGGACCTGTCACCCGGAGCTGACGAAGATGATTCTGGATCACTATAATAAAAAATGGGAACTCGGAACCGTTGCTCACAATGCCAGGGCGTCTTTGGTGGGCAAGGTGACTCATGGTGGGCAGTATGTATGTAGGTATAAAGGTGAGATTGTGATTGATGCCAAAGCCAAAGATATTACCGAGGGAATTCAATATAAGCGACCGACCAAGCCTAAAACATATGACTTATCTGAGCCAGTAATTAACGAAAGTGAACTGGATTTGAATAAATTGTTTGTGGAGCTTATGGGAGCTAAAAATATCTGCTCCAGAAAGCCCGTTTACAATAAATACGACAAAAACGTTCAGGGGAATTCCATAATTGAAGCTGGCGAGGCCGATGCTGGAGTGATTGCACCCTTGCTCGATATGGAGGGAGTGGGGGAGGAGGCTCAGAAGACTGGTGTTGCAATTAGTAGTGATGGTATTTCGCGTTATTCTAAAATCAGTCCATACTGGCAGGCAGCCAATGCCACGGTAGAGGCCATGCGTAATGTGGCCTGTGTGGGCGCTGCGCCCATTGCTATTACTGATTGCCTGAATTACAACAACCCCGAAGATCCAGAGCTTCTGTGGGAGTTCGAACAGGGTGTGAAGGGGATCACGGATGCATGTCATGGTGTTCCGCTCAAAGACTACCAAGACAGTCCAACGCCAGTGATTTCGGGCAATGTAAGTCTTTATAACAGCATCGATGCCACCGCTACTATCGCTTGCGCGGGAGTGCTCAAAGATTTCAATAAAGCTATCACGCCTAATCTGAAGGCAGAGGGTAATCATTTATTCTTGCTTGGTGATCGCAAAGACGAGCTTGGTGCCAGTGAGTTTTACCATTTACTGGGTCACCTGGGTGCGAATGTTCCAAAAGCTGACTTCGAGGAAGCTCAGCGCGAGATTTACACGGTGATTGATGCCATCGACCAAGGTCTTATTGAATCTTGTCATGATATTTCTGAAGGAGGGCTCTTAACTTGTATTGCCGAAATGACTATGCCGCATCAACGTTACGGAGGAGGTAAGTTGGGCGTTGATGTTGATCTGTCTGCGGTTGGTGAGGGACTTAGAACATTCCAAAAAGCTTTTTGCGAAACTGGCGGCTTTGTACTCGAGGTTCAGGAAAGTAACCTTGAAGACTTCCAAAGAATCTGCGATGATTATGGCCTTACCATATTTGATATCGGTAAGGTTGCAAACAAGTCAGATTTTGTGGTGAATGATGGTGGTCAGAGAGTCATTGATCTACCCCTGTCTAAATTACAAGACGTGTGGCTAAACAGTTTGGCGAAGTATCTAAAGTAATTTTTAACTTCTCTTGCTATGAAGAATACAATACGAGGTCTACTGGCCCTTGCACTTGTTTTGGTGCTGCCGGTTATTACCCTAGCTATGGGTACGACCAACAATGGCTATAACGATCCAATACTTTATGATGAGTTTCAATTCGAGGCTGTTTTGAATGGTGATCAGGTTGATACGAATTGGAATGTTTATGCGCCGGATGGCTTTAATTATTACAAGGTGGTGCGTTCTACCAATGACCCTGATCCTGTATACCCCGATGACGGTTATATTCAAGTGACGTCGGATCCTGATTTTACGACTTATACCGATAAGGATGTACCTGGTGGCGTGTCTTATTATCGAGTTTGCTCTATCGTTAAGCCTGATCGTTTTTGCAGTAATGTAGTTATGATTGAGAAAGGTGAAGGTGAGCCAGTACCAGAGCAGTTTCTTGATGAGGCATTTATAGATCTTGATGGAGGTCTGACAGGTGCTGGAATAGAGCTTGATTGGGATGTCGATGGTCCGGTTCCCCATGGTTTTAAGGTGATTAGCAGTACATCTAAAGAGCTGCCAACGTATCCTGGCAATTCAGCAACTTACTTGAGTGATCCTGGTGCCAGAAATTTCGTTCATAAAGAAGTTTACCCTGGCAAGACCTACCATTTTCGTGTTTGTCAGTACAATGGTGAGGTGGCTTGTGCCAGCTACAGTAATGCGGTGCATGTAACGATTCCTTGGGATTATAAAAAGGATGAACCTGTTCCAGAAAAAGATATACCTCTTGATGAATATCATGCTTTGAAAGCTGAAATTGCCGCTTTGAAAGAAAAGGTAGCCCAGCTCGAAGTATTTGTTGACGTTCAAAAACATAAGTACGAGACAGCTATAGACTATCTTCGTGATAAGGGGATTGTGCAGGGCTATGATGATGGTTCTTATAAGCCAGATATCAGAATCAATCGTGCTGAATTTATGAAAATTGTCATGGGCGAGAAGTACGGTGATGAGTTAAGCTCTGTGCAGGCTGATTGTTTTATTGATGTAGGTAAAGAATGGTATGCGGCTTATATTTGCCTTGGAAAAACCAAGGGTGTTGTAAGTGGTTACGGAAATAACTACTTCAAGCCTGGTGACTACATCAGTTTTGTAGAGGCAGCCAAGATTTTGGCTAACGTTTATGGCTTGGATCTAGGCGATGAAGGACTTAACTGGTACGAGAAGTACGTTCACGCGCTTCAAAATGAAGGTTATATTCCATCAACTATTGGTGAGCTTGCCAAGCCCATTACTCGCGCAGAAATGGCTGAGTTAATTTGGAGAATAAAGGAGCAAAAGAAAAATCAGGACAAGGCTGAGCTAATCTTTGAGCCC
>JAJDCF010000004.1 GCA_029260955.1 Patescibacteria group bacterium
ATTATACCAAAAAACAGTCAAGTAAGCAATTCCTTCTGCCACTTTTTGTAAAGTGGCGCAAAACACTGGGGGTTCTTTGAGGTAACCCAGCTTCATTACCTTACTTCATCGTTCTCTACCCAAAGTATCTAGTGGCATGTCACTGTACCTCTTTGCTTTGCACGTTCGTTCTGTTCTACTCTGGGGCATACCCTCAAGACCCCCGATATGCCTTTACTCAACAACTCACTTCCTTTTGGTGCTGCCATAGCGCCAAAACGCTTAACTATAAAAATAAGTTAAGCTTTCGTGGCTACCGCTGGTAATACAACAAGTAACAATCAACTAGTTAAAGGTAATAGGTGAATTAGGGAACTGCCTGGGGTGTCTGAGGGTATACCCTTTGGTCTTAGAAAATCGTGTAGGGCGAAGCAACAAAATATATATATAAATCAATAAATGGATGGAAGGTAGGGCATTGAATTTGGGTTCGCAAACCCTTCAGGTCTTTTGCGTACTTTTGGGCACAAAAGTGCAGATAAGACGAATAACACCTTAAAAAGTCATACCGCTGCGCTTGTAGCGAGAAGGGAATCTCCACCAATAAAATAGGCTCACTTACTTAATCTTCAAAATCTTATACTCAAACATTCCAGCAGGAACTTTCACCTTCACTGTATCGTTTTTAGCCTTCCCTAATATGGCAGAACCAATAGGGGACTCATTTGAAATCTTGTGTCCAATGGGATCAGCTTCGGTAGAACCGACGATGGTATAAGTTTCAGCCTCATCATTTTCAGTCACATTTTGCACGGTTACTGTCGTTCCAATCTGAACCGTATCTTCACCACGTTTGTCATCGCTAATGATCTTTGCATTGTTGACCATCTGTTCCAGTTCTACGATGCGACCTTCTACAAAAGCCTGCTCATTTTTAGCCTCTTCGTATTCGGAATTTTCGGATAAGTCTCCGTAAGCGATGGCTTCTTTTAGCCTTGCAGCTACTTCTTTACGACGCACTTCCTGAAACTCTTTAAGCTCAGTTGTAAGCTTTTCAAGGCCTGCTTTGGTGACTAAAACTTCTTTAGGATTATGATCTGCCATGATAGGTATTTTGATTAATGATTATGAATAATTAGAATCGATCTTTGATCTTGATGCTGGTTGGATGGTCGCGCATCTTCTGAAGAATCTTAGCTTCGATTTGCCTGATACGCTCACGAGTGACACCAAATTCCCTACCCACTTCTTCTAGAGTATGGCCGATACCGTCATCCAAACCAAAACGCATACGAATGATCTTCTGCTCACGAGGAGTAAGGTATTGGAGCATGTAATGAATATTCTCCTTCATTATCTGACGGTTGGTCGAATCACTTGGAGAAATAGCATCATCATCTTCAATAAAGTCACCAAGTTTGCTGTCTTCCTCAGCACCAACAGGAGCTTCGAGTGAGACAATATCCTGAGAAATCTTCAAGATATGGCGAACCTTCTTGATTTCCATATCCATTTCGGAAGCCAGCTCATCCACAGTAGGTTCACGGCCAAATTCTTGCAGTAATCGTCTTTGAGTGTGAGTAAGCTTGTTGATGGTCTCAACCATGTGCACCGGAATACGAATGGTGCGAGCTTGGTCAGCGATGGCACGAGTAATAGCTTGGCGAATCCACCAGGTAGCGTAGGTCGAAAACTTGAATCCACGAGTTGGGTCAAACTTTTCAACCGCTCTAAAAAGACCAATATTCCCTTCCTGAATTAGATCTAGGAATGAAAGGCCACGGCCAATATACTTTTTAGCAATAGAAACAACCAGTCTCAAATTCGCCTCCGCAAGCTTTTGCTTGGCCACGGGGTCACCCTTGGCAATTGCGTTAGCTAGCTTGATTTCTTCATCAGCAGTCAGCAAATCCACACGCCCGATCTCACTCAAATACATGCGAACTGAATCGTTGGCAATCTCTTTTAGGTTGGCACGCTTTTTAGCAGCCTTAGCTTTTTCCTCTGCATCTTTATCCTTATCTTCATCCTTCTCATCTTTACTTTTATCCTTATCTTCACCTTCCGGGAACTCATCATCAAGTTCTAACCAATCATCATCATCCAGATCAAATTCAGACTTACCTTTTTTGCCTTGCTTTCCCCAAATAGCATCGCGCTTTACATCCATCACTTCAATTCCAAGATCCATGAACAAGGTGTAAATCTCGTCCAGCATGATTACATTATCTTCAATCTCGGGAATGGCTTTAAGAAGCTCCTTGTGCGTAACAAAGCGTTGCTCTCGTCCTTTCTGAAGCAGGCGCTTTATACTCTTGGGATACTTGGCAAGCGTTTCCTCATCTGGTTGAGCAATGAACTTCTTTTGAACCTTTTTAGCCATGGGTTTAAATCTTATTAGCTAGTTTAAGTATTTGAGAATATTGATTGAGAAGCAGTGTCCGTTCGCCCGGATCCTGAGCTGCCCTAATCTTAAATTCAAATTCTTTTTGAGAGGCGCGAATATTTTTCATATTGATCTGCCGAATCAGACTCGTTACCTCCTTCTTGGCTGCCTCTTGCGAAAAATCAGGGTAATATTCTTCGACGAGCATGGGTAATACATTGAGTCTTTCTTGATCTTCTTCAGAAAGCTCCGCACGCACCTGTTCTACATCAATGACGCTCCGCGAATTGTACACTTTTTTCAGGGCTTTGTAAATTTTTTCTGAAGCCGCATCGAAGCTCGTTACATCTATCAGATTTGAGTGAACAATTTCGTACAAATCAGGGTGTTCTAAAATGAAACCCAGCAAATATTCCTCCCGACTAAAAGTTTCCTTTTGCGGAGCGGAAACTTCGGTCTTTGAGGCAGGCCGATAAACCTTCTTCTGAGCCAAATTCTTCATATCTTGCCACAAATACTGTGCATCGGTTTTTAGTTCGTAGGCCAAGCGCTGTAAGTGCTCATTTTGCTCCATGTTAGTTGACGCCTGTTTAATCAGGGGAAGAAGTAGATTCAAAATAGCCTTTTTTCCATCCAAATCATTCTGATCATAAATAGAAAAAGCGTGAGCAAAATAGAAGTCCATCGCCTTAACTGAGTTTTTGATCGCCTCCTTCCAAGCCTCGGGTGATTTTTGGATGCACTCATCCGGATCTTTGCCATCGGGAATTTGAATAATCCGAATATTAAGCTTCGCTTCCTGGGCCAGTTCAATAGCCCGCTTTGTTGCCTCCATACCTGCTGAATCCGCGTCAAAGGCAAAGGCAATGTTATTGGTATATCGCTTTATCAGCTTCAGCTGAGGTGCTGTCAGTGCCGTACCAGACGTAGCAATCACATTTTTCGTTCCTGCCTGGTGAGCAGCAATTACGTCCATGTAGCCCTCTACAAAAATCGCTAAATCCTCCTTTTTAATGGCATTCTTTGCCATGGTAAGACCGTATAACACAAAGCTTTTGTTATAAACCGGTGTGTCAGGCGAATTCAGATATTTTGGCTCACCATCACCTATGATACGACCACCAAAACCAACCGCATTGCCCTGTTGGTCGTGAATGGGAAACATATAGCGATTTCGAAAGCGGCCATAAGTACTTTTATCGGCAATCGAACGCTGGCTTATTAGCCCGGCATCAAGCAGTAATTTTTCATCAAAATCCGCACTCTTCATGTGGTCGCGAAGAGCCGTATAAGAGTCAGGTGCAAGGCCAAGCTGAAACTCCTTGATTGTGGCTTCAGAAAGTCCTCGACCTATAAAATATTCCATACCTTTTTTAGACTCTTTGAGTTGGTTGGCAAAAAAGTTGGTAGCCACATCATTGGCCTTAAGAATCCTAAGTTTTTCGTTGTGCGCTTCGGGCTTAAATTCCGGCAGTCGTACCCCTGCTTTCTCCGCCAAAATACTGACAGCCCCCGGAAAATCCACCTTCTCAATTAGCTGAATGAATTTGAAAATATCACCACCCGTGTTACAAGAAAAACAGTATGCAATACCCTTTTCTGGGCTGACCATAAAACTGGGCCGACTATCGTTATGAAAAGGGCAAAGACCTTTCAGATTCCGCCCAGCCTTTTTGAGTTGAACAAAACCACCGACAATATCCTCGATGTTGATCTTGGCTCGAATTTCGTCTAAATGATTCATTTATGGCAACTAAAACAAATTTTTTTGTTCTACATTTTTGTTTTTTGGCATATTGATTTCAAGATGTAGGTAGGCATTTTCCGTGACCACTCTTCCTTGCCTCGTGCGGTCTAAAAAGCCAATCTGAAGCAGGTAAGGCTCGTACATATCTTCGATCGTTTCGGCTTCCTCGCTGGTGGCGGCAGCGATGGCATTTACTCCAACCGGCCCACCCTTGAATTTCTCAATAATAGTCATCAGAATCTGGCGATCGGTCTTATCGAGGCCAAGAACATCAACTCCCATCGTACCCAGACATTTTTGGGAGAATTCCAGACTAATTGTGCCAATTTCTTCCACTGTTGCAAAGTCTCTAACGCGCTTGAGTAAGCGGTTAGCAATACGTGGCGTTCGCCTACTGCATTTTGCAATTTCGGCCAGCGCACCGTCTTCAATTTTCATCTCCAAAAGTCCCGCAGAACGCTTCAAAATTTGCTGAATCTCGGCATCAGAATAAAAATCAAGCTTGTACACATGTCCAAATCGATCTCTAAGCGGCGCGCTAAGTGACCCGATTTTGGTGGTGGCACCAACCAACGTGAATCTCGGCAAATCCAGACGCATACTCCTTGCCGCCGGCCCCTTTCCGATGATGATATCCAGCGCGTAATCCTCCATGGCGCTGTACAGAATCTCTTCAATCTGGGTCTTTAGTCGATGAATCTCATCGATAAACAGAATGTCATTCTCCTTTAAATTCGTCAGAATAGAAGCCAAATCACCCTGTTTTTCGATGGCAGGTCCGGACGTGGTTTTGATGCTCACTCCCATTTCGCTCGCCAAAATGTTGGCCAAGGTGGTTTTTCCAAGGCCGGGTGGGCCGTAAAAAAGCACATGCTCAAGAGGTTCCTCTCGCTTTTTAGCCGCTCTCATAGACACATCCAAATTCATCTTTGCATCGGCCTGACCAATATATTCACTAAAAGCTTTTGGCCTAAGGGCCAGATCAAGCTTGTTGTCGGCCACTTGGCCCTTTGTGCTGGTGATTTTATTGTCACGTTCAATCATGCCTTTTTTCTAGGAAGTAACTATAAAGATTATAGCCAGCACGGGCCATTAATACAATTTGCAATTTATGGTAAAAAATGATATAATTATAGGATTAATAAAAAAAGAAATGGCCCAAGATGGAAAGAAACCAAAGTTAACAGAGTTAGGCAGTCAGTATGATGTTTACAAATACTATGCTCCAGAACAAAGTAATGATGATATACCCTCATATGCTCGTTACTCTCTACGGGACGACATAGAAAAAAAGAAAACCAAAAAGAAGCTTCGAAAGCTGCCACGATGGGTGCCGCCAAAGGCCAAAAAGAAGCTAAAACTTCGCACTAAAAAAGAAATTTTTGGGAGTAAGGAGTGCCAGAAATGGTATATGGAAAAGGTAAGTGAGGCTCTTGAGAAAAAAGGCGACCTTCTGTATGACTTTATCAGAGCTCACAGTGAGTATTCGAAGACCAGCCATGTATCTTGGAACAAAGATTTTGCCGCATTCGTAGGACTAGACCCTAATGACGAAAAATTCAAAAAATACAAAGGTGCGACTGAAGCGATAACTAACCGAAGAATAACAGCTGCCGCTCAGCACGTATTGGTGGAAAAATACGATAACGATATTTTTAGACTCACCTACACCAAAAAGCAATTCAATCCATGGATTTTCGTCGACGGAAAAATGGGACCTTATTCAGTTAGTGTGCTGGACGACTATTGGATGGCAACGCATTCAAAGAACAGTAAAAAGAAGCCAAAGCCACCAGGACGCTCTGGGTTGGACGATAAAGACTATAAACCAGGCAGTGCTAGCGCTAAAACTTGGGATAAGGCCTTGGAGCATCTTGATATTCAAACAGAGAATGGGCCTGTAGAAGAAGATAGTCCTGAAGAGAAGCCATTCAAGCTGTCGGAGGCTCAAGAAAAGAACTTCAAGAAAATAGAGTCCGCATTGAAAAAGGTATTGGGCAAAATGAAGATGAACTTGAGTGAGGACCAAATACGCATGTTGAGCACTCATATAACCGTTGAGCCAGACCGAATCAATTCATTGATGGTTATTGTTTCCTTAAAGAAAATGATAAATGCTGGGCAGATCACTGACGAAGAAATTGGTGAAGCCAGAAAAGGGAAGGGAAATGGAACAAAGAAGCCTGCACCAAAGGAAAAGCCAAAAGCAAAGCCAAAAGTAAAAAAAGGAGTTGCCCCACCAAAAAAGTTTGATCCGAAAAAGATCGATTATTCCCAAGGTAAAGAGATTTTGATGTTGGACTTAGGAAAAGCCATTGAACATGTTAAGTCGGCTACTGGTTGGACACAGCTTGAGTACAAGATAATCGATGAAAACACAATTGAACTCTCCAGAGCAGATTCATCCTCCAAAATTCAACTACACAGGAAAGGCAAGGAATGGGCGGTCGGTGAGTATTATCAACGTCGTTCGCTTATGCAAGCCGTTGTGCTGGGCAATTTAAAGAACAAGGTAGAGCACATTATTGTCAGTAACAAGCATGAGGGTGCCAAAAAAAGGCCCTTTGAAGCCGATGGTGGGAACATTGATTTTGATAGAAACTGGAATCCAGTGGATTTAAGAATTTTGAATAAAGAAACTGGTTGGCTCCGCTTCTATAGCGAAGTGGGCGTCATTCCCGGTCAAGTTGCTGCCATGCTCAACAATTGGCACGAACAAGAAATTGCTGGAGTCAAAAAAATAAAGAAGCCAGAGGCACCAACAAAGCCAAAGGTAGACAAGCCAAAAGCAGAGCCAAAAAAAACAAAGCCAAAAGCTAAGCCAAAGAAAAAGCCAGCACCGAAAAAGAAGCCTGAGAAGGAATTCGATGCAAAGGACAAAAAAGCCCTAAAAAGATATAAAAAACTAGATCGGGGCGGCAAAATACCGCTTAGTGAATTAGCTATAGACAGTTACGTAGCTGACGAGGGCATGCCCCTTTCTGTTGCATTAGGTAATTTTTACGATGAAGAGCCAGACACCAGAGATCGCGACGAGTCCAAAAGACTTTTTAGGGTCCTGTATCTTGTCGCTCAAAAAGTGGGGGCAAAAATCGACAAAATGCTTCTTAAAGAAGGAGATACCCTGCGTATTAATCGCTACGGATTAAGTATCACAGATTCTGACAATGAATTACGTTATCCAAAAGTATATTTTGACGAAGAGGAAAGTCCTAAACGTGTCGCCAAAAAGAAGGTGGCACAAAATAAAAAGTCAGCTGATGCTAAAGCGAAGAAGAAATACAGGAAACTAGATGAAGCCGGAAAAATCCCACTTCGTAAATTAGCCATAGACAGGTATGAGGCCGACGAACGCATGTCTCTACATGCTGCACTAGAAGATTTCTACGATGAGGACATCGATGACCCTGAAGACTCACCTAATCTATTCAGAACCCTTAATCTTGTAGCTCGAAAGGTGGGGGCAAAAGTGGACAACATGTATCTCGAAGAAGGGGATACCTTGAGTATTATCAGATCTGGAAGACATGCAAAATTAAGTATTACCGATTCTGAATATGAATTGCGTTACCCAGAAATAGAAATTGTATAACAAAATAATAACTAAATATCATGATTATTCATTGCTTTTCATCAGAGGACTTTAGACCAAAGAGATTGGTTATCTGGAAGCTTGGCGACGGAGCAGGTAACTGGAGTGAAATAGACGATAAAAAGAAAGTCCCTAAGAAAGGACCTGCACGTGCACAGCGACAAAACGTAAGTCCTGAGCAAGTGGGTAAATACCTTACACGTTCCAGAAAAAAAACGTATGAGATAAAGGGCCAGCTTGCTGAGGGTGTCAGAACTGAACTTAGTACGGATAAGGCAAAAAAAACCATGTCTTCCTTCAGCACGCGAGGGGCATATAACCCAAGGGATTGGGCTGCATGGAACGAGGCATATGCAGAAAAGATGTACCCAGGTAAAGACAGGGCCGAGGTTCAAAAACGTATCAAAGCTATGCAACGAGTCGTTTTTAGTGAACTTGGTCTTGCCGGTGATCCTAGTGCGGCTATCGATGGAAAAATTGGTCCATACACGTTAGCAGCAATGGCAGCATTTGCAGGCAATGATTCAGCGATAGCTCATTTGCCAACAAGAAACAAGGCTTTGGCGAGGGCTATTGATATGGTGCCCGGAAAAGAGGTCTTAAAAGGTGCTAAAAAACTAGATGACGGTACCTATGAGCATATGACAGGAGACAAGCCAACCTATTTCAAATATGTTCCTAACTCAGATGGAAGTGGGGGAAAGTGGATGTGGGCGAGTGCGTGGCAAAAAAGAGATAACAAGTGGGTTGAGACTGGAACAAATCCGTATGATGACAAGAAGACTTACGCCAAAGCTAATGCAATTTCTGAAAAATTGAAGGTAGGAGCTAAGGCCTCAGCTAAACTTGCAAAAGCCAACGAAGCTAAGAAGATTCGAGAAACGGTTGAAGCAGCAGGAAAACTTGACACCAAATTTAAATGGTATTTGGTAAAGTCTGAAAAAAGCCCAACGGGATACAAATTAGTACCATGGAAGCCACTTGCAGCAACAAGTCCAATTGATATAGCTCGAGATAACAAGGCAGCACTAAACAAGCAAAAAGCAGGAGAGACTATCACTTTTAATATTGATGGAGAGAAGGTAACGATGAAAAAACATGCTTCAGGCAGTTATTCTGTAGAGGGAGTTAAAGGAAAAATGGATTTGGCTGATGCTTATAAGGCAGCGATCAAAGCCGCAATAAGAAAAAGAAAAGGGAAAAAGCCAAAGCCAGTACCGATGCCTAAGAAGGTTCAGAAGGCAGTGCCACTCGCACCTCCAGATCGTCCAGATTTAGCATTTATGGATTGGGATCCAGCAAGCTCAGCAAAACCAAAATCAAAAGCACCAAAAGCACCAAAGGCTGCACCAAAACCAGTGTCAAAAACACCAAAAAATAAACGTGAAAGGTTGAGATTGATGCTCCCGGGTGCAAGCAAAGCAGTTATCGATCAACTTAATGAAAAGAAGGATATTCCCGAATATCCCACAAAAAAGGCTGTTGCAAAAGCATTAAATAATATAATGATTAAGACTGATGAATATGCTGCAGCAGAGAAGGAGATTGATAAATACAAGCCACCAGCTGCACCCAAGAAAACTGCAAAAAAAGGACCTACTAAGCGTGAGCAGTTGAAAAACCTACTGCCAAAGACAGACGCCAAAACATTCAGCAAAATATTGGCCAAAGTCCCTAAGAATCCTACAAGGGATGATGTTAAAAGTGCACTTAATAATATAGAAATTAAAGGGAGTAAGATCAAGGCAGTCAATAAGGAGCTTGATGCATAAACAAACCAACTTAATATTTTAATTCTTTAATAATTTATTTCTTAATTCATATAACTATGAAATTACATAACTACCGAAGCGGTTTAGACAGCTTCGAGGAAGACCATCTGGTATTCCGAAACGCGCCAAAAGCGGCTCCAGGTGGAGCTCCAAAGGCTAAAGAGGCGCCAAAGTCCAAGGCTAACGCCGGTAAGGCGGCCGAAAACGCGACTAAGACAGCTGCAGAGGGTAACGCAGCTATCAAAAAAGCAGCGCCAAAAGCAGCTGACCCAATTCTTCATCCAATTACCTACAGCGATGCAGGGGGTACGCGTGTATTTAAAGTACCTAAAAGACCAAAGCGTACACCAGCGCAAAAAAAACGTGCTGATGCTAAAGCTGAAAAAATTCAGGCAAAACTGGATGCCATAAAAAACGCAAAAAAGGCTGCTAAGAAAGCAAAGATTGCAAAGCTTTTTGCTGATATGGATCAGCTGCAAGTAAAACATGATAAGGATATGGCCAAGGCGGGTAGTGTTAATACTGAGGTGGGGATGAACGAACTTCCAGAAGGAATGTTGAAGCCTCGAAAAAGAAAAGAAAAGCCTTTCCTAATACCTCTTTTTCCAAAGAAAAAGAACAAGGGTAAAAAAGAAAGCTAGTCACCCATAGTGCTGAACAAAAGATAGAAATAAAATAGCAAATCCGTGCTTAGATCTGTTAAATCACAAATCATATTAGCCACCTCTCTCATTATCATTGCGATACTGGGAGCAACGGCATATCTGGTGATTGATCAAAAAACAAAAGAGATCAATCAAGACATCTTCAATAAGGCAGTTAGTTTTGCAGAGCTCACGCACGAACGGGTAATTACGAATTACGAGGACAACTATCTTCAGAGTGCTTTCGCACATTTTGATCGTGAGATGGCAGATGTCTACAGTTTGAATGAAGATATTGTCGAGGCATCAATTTATAATTACAGTGGAAAAGCACTGTACGAAGCTGAGGCTAAAGGAGAGATAGGCAGTGAAGATTTAGACCGTATTCAGGCTATTTACCCATCGGTAAAAACAACGAAGGGTCGAGTGGTTTATCTCGAAAAGGCGGACCCGGGTTTTCGCTCTACCAATCTAAACGGCCAAGCGGTTGATTCGATCAGTGACACAGAGCAAATCGAAAATGTCATATATCCCTTCCGTGATCAGAGCAACATTGCTCGTAGCTTTTCTATAGGTTATACCGTTACGTATGACGCCCTTTTTCAAAGAGTGCGCGATACTGCTATTCGCATCATCGTGATCTCGATTGCTGGCGTATTAATTGCTCTATTTATTGGCTACCTGGTAGCTCATCACATCACCAGCCCTATCAAGGCCCTTACCAAAGGTGCCGCTCAAATTGGTACTGGTGATTTCACCACCCGCATCCCTCTCAGCTCTAAAAGTGAGGTGGGTATGTTGGCCAATACCTTTAATAATATGGCGGCCGACCTGGAAGAAAGCACCAAGGCCAAGATCGAACATGAGAAACTAGCCAAGGAGCTAGAGCTAGCAGCTAAAATCCAGAGAGATCTACTGCCTAAAGAATTACCTAAAATCGAAAACTTGGACATTGCGGCCAGCTTGAGCGCGGCCACAGAAGTAGGAGGTGACTGTTATGACTTCATTGTAAAAGAAAAAGATGGAAATCTACTCTTTTATATTGCAGACGTAACAGGACACGGGGTAGGAGCCGGACTGGTTTCTGCCATAAACAACGCCTTGATTCCATCACTGATGGACACTTACGACAATACGGAGGATCTGGTCAGTAATTTGAACAAGATCCTTAAAATGAAAACGGCCCCCAATATCTTTGTGACTTCGGTCATAGCACTTTGGGAGACAAGCAAAAATACTCTTCAGTACACGCAGGCTGGTCATGATCCGATTCTGCATTATCAATCTGTAAACGACACTGTCGCTGAACTCGCCCACGGAGGTTTGGCCATGGGAATGATGGAAGACATTAAAGACAAGCTAAGTACCGAGGAGGTCCAAACCGAAATAAATGATGTGTTCGTACTATACACCGATGGTATTCCGGAAGCCTGGAAGAACGAAAAAGAGAGTTACGGCATGGACCGCTTGAAGGCATCAATCAAAACTTATGCCAAAAGCAAGACTGCCCAAGAAATCCATGATGCAATCTTGCAAGATGTCCGCACTTTTATGGGCGACTACCCTCAGGCCGATGACATCACTCTACTTGTTGTAAAAAGAACCAAATAAACAAATAACAATAATTTATTATCATGTTTAGAAATATCAAAAAAGCATCTGAGTTTTCACTTTTGAGTGAGAAGTTGATTTATAGGATTAAGGGGATGCCAAGTCCAGAGGAACATAGGGATCAAATTGAGGCAGCGAATAAAGCCGCAAAGGCAAAAAGAGATGCACTGCGTAAGCAAACGGACGCAATACTTATGCTTCGTGATGAAAAAGTTCTTAACAAAATAATAGAAGCGGGATCAGATTACAAAAAAGGAGATTGGCATGGTTTAAATGATAAGTTTAAGGAAGAGTTTGCCAAACAAAATGTAGAAAAAGACGCAGCAGTAAGAATGTTGGTACGCCTTCAGAAGTCAGTCTTTAGTAAGCTGGGGCTCAGCGGTGATACGTTCGCGAAACCTGATGGACAGCTCGGTCCATACACCATGTATGCATTTGCACTCTATTATAACCTAAAAAGGCCAAGGGCGAGGGTTCCATTTGGTAGTCCAAAATTAGCGGCATTAATCAATAAAGATGCCGACGAAGCTTTTGTGGATTACAAACAATTTAACTTTGTCAAAAATATAAATAAGGCGGATTTCAGAAGGGTCTACAAAGACATAAAGGAAAATACATCAACTTTCAATTCCAACACAAAATACTCGAATCTTGGTGATTGGGCACTTGCTCTATGGGAATCAGGCTATGGTGGGGATAAGGCAAAAAAGATTGGCTTTCCAAAAATAATGGATTACAAAAAATCAGCAGCAAAATACCAATACGTTCGTGGTATTCATGACAAGAATACAAAATTGGTGCTTGATTGGGGCGATAACAGGAGTCTAATTTTCGTGAATGAGAATGGGAAGATGTTTATACGTGACAAAGATACTGATAACTTGAAGCCACATACCGCTGTACTGAACATTGGAAATCCCTTTGAAGAAAAAAAGAAAGGGACTCCAAAACCGAAAAAGGCCCCAAAACCTGCGCCGAAGCCACAGCCAAAACCACAAGAGACACCAAAAGAACCAGCAAAACCGGCTATGGTCGCAAATGCTGAAAAAGACAAGATATATATAAAGGCTCTGGCTCGTATAAGTTTCGATGACGCAAAGACGGAAATGAAAAAAGGGAACTACAAAGAGGCAATTAAAGATTTTAAGATTGCAGATAGTCATCACCCAGGAAGTAAGCCAAAATACTACATAGCGCTCTGTTACGATATGATGGGAAAAGAAGGGGAAAAGGCACGTGAAGCCTATAAGGAATTTGAGTCCTTCATGACTAAAAATAAGCAATCACCTAAATTCCTGAAGGACTTCGCGAAAGAGATAAAATATGCTAAAGGGCGCATAAGTGCACTCACTAAAGGTATTTTTGCATTTAAGCCTACGCCACCTCCAATATCGCCCACACGCACACCAGATAAACAGGCTAAGGTACAAGAAAAAATAGCTAAAGCAAGAAAGGTGATAAAGGCAAGAGAAGAGCAGAAAAAGAAAAAAGGGTAATCACGAGAAGTATAAGACTAAAGCATCTTCTTAAGGAACTGCCCTGTATAACTATTTTTGCACTCGGCAACCTGCTCAGGTGTGCCGGTACACATAACAGTGCCACCACCATCACCGCCTTCCGGACCAAGGTCCACAATGTGGTCCACAGATTTTATGACGTCCAGATTGTGCTCAATAGTTAGTACGGTATTTCCTTTTTCCACCAATGCCTGAAGGACGCTGAGGAGTTTTTGCACATCTGCAAAATGCAAGCCGGTGGTTGGTTCATCAAGCACATAAATCGTCTTACCGGTCGAACGCTTGGCAAGTTCCGTAGCTAGCTTAATACGTTGTGCTTCACCACCAGAAAGGGTCGTGGCACTTTGGCCTAAATGAATGTAGTCCAGCCCAACAGCATGCAGAGTAGAAAGCTTATTTTTGATTTGAGGGATGGCCTCGAAAAAATCCAGCGCCTCTTCTACCGTCATCTCAAGAACATCGGCGATGTTCTTGCCGTGCCAGGTCACTTCCATGGTTTCTGAATTGTAGCGTCTACCCTTACACACCTCGCAAGGTACGTAAATGTCGGGTAAAAAGTGCATTTCGATCTTCACCATTCCGTCACCTTGGCAAGATTCACAGCGTCCACCCTTCACGTTAAAACTAAAGCGCCCATCACGGTAGCCGCGTAGTTTGGCTTCACTGGTAGAGGCGAAAAGTTCACGAATGCCGGAAAAAACACCGGTATAAGTAGCCGGATTGGATCTTGGCGTTCGTCCGATGGGGGATTGATCAATGTTGATGATCTTATCCAGATGTTCGGTTCCTTTGATCTCTTTGTGCTTACCACCCTTCTGCTTGGCGCGGTTTAGCTTGGTGGCCAGCACAGGGCACAAAATCTGGTTGATAAGGGAAGACTTGCCAGAGCCCGACACACCGGTAACTCCGATAAATGTATTCAGCGGCAGTGTTACGTCCACGGATTTTAAGTTGTGCTCCTCGGCTCCGATGATTTCCAGGAACTTACCGTTTCCTTCGCGGCGCTTTTTTGGGATGGTAATCTCCTTCTTCCCAGAAAGGTAGTGGCCGGTTATCGAATCCTTGTGTTTCATGATTTCTGCAGCCGTTCCTTGAGCGATGACTTCGCCTCCGTGTTTTCCGGCTCCCGGCCCAATGTCCAAAACGTGGTCAGCTATTCGAATAGTCTCTTCATCGTGCTCAACAACAATCACTGTGTTGCCCAAATCTCGCAGATTCTCTAAGGTCTTTATCAATCGTGCATTATCGCGCTGATGTAGGCCGATTGAAGGCTCATCGAGCACATACAAAACACCCTGAAGCGACGAACCGATTTGTGTCGCCAGACGAATTCTTTGAGCCTCTCCACCCGAAAGCGTGCTGGCGGTGCGATCCAAAGTAAGGTAGCTAAGCCCCACATTCTTCAGAAACTGCAGGCGGGAAGAAATTTCGTTAATAATCAGGCGTGCAATGAAATATTCATTGTCTGTCAGCATTTTTTTCTTGCCTTTAGGGATCATGCTTCTAAAAAAATCATCCGTACCCTCAATCGACAGCTTGGTGGCCTCGATAATAGATTTACCCAGAACCGTTATGGCCAGGATTTCCGGACGTAGGCGCATGCCTTTGCAGGTTTCACAAGTCGTGATTTCCATGAACTTCTGGATGTTCTTACGCACATAATCCGAATCACTCTCATGATATCGGCGTTCCAAATTAGGAATCACACCTTCATAGGTCGTATCAGTCTCGTAACTTGAATTTTGACTCGAATACTTGGCTCGGAATTTTTCTTCACCAGTTCCGTGCATAATAATATCGATCTGTTGCTGAGTAAGTTTGCCGATAGGTGTATTGATGTCGAAGTCAAATTTCTTTCCCACCTCTTTTAGTAAATTGTTGTACCAATTTAGGCGCATAGACGAAATAGACCATGGAACAATGGCCCCTTCGGCAATGGTCAGTCGTGGGTTTGGAAGAACCAATTTCGGATTAATGCGCAACTTTGTTCCAAGTCCATGACAGTCCTCACAAGCGCCATGTGGTGAGTTAAACGAGAATGAGCGAGGTGCAATCTCGGGAAGGCTCATAACTCCATGTGTTTCACAGGCATAATGCTCCGAAAATAGCCTCTCATCAGCAGTATCTGCGTCCAAAACAACCATCAAACCCTCTCCATGACGAAGCGATGTCTCGATTGAGTCGGCCAAGCGACTTCGATCTTCATTTTTCACTTCAATTTCTTCACCGGACTTCAGCTTTTTGACAACTTTTTTAAAATTTCGCACCACCAGACGATCAACCACAATTTCGATCGTATGTTTCTTCTTTGGGTCCAGTTGAAGATCCTCATTGATATTATAGATATCTCCATCAACGCGAATACGTACAAAGCCTTCTTTGCGAATCTTATCCAAAATCTTAAGATGTTCCCCTTTGCGGTCGCGAACGACAGGGGCAAGTAACATAATCTTCTTTTCCTCAGGCATTTGCGCCACTTCATCCACAATTTGGCTAGTGCTCATACGGCCTATTACCGAATCGCACTCCGGGCAGTGAGGATGACCGATTTTAGCATACAAAAGACGCAAATAATCATAGATTTCAGTCACCGTACCCACTGTTGAACGGGGGTTGCGGCTGGCGGTCTTCTGATCGATAGAAATAGCTGGAGAAAGGCCGTCGATTTGATCTACATCAGGTTTTTCAGTGAGCTGCAAAAACTGCCGTGCATAGGTCGAAAGGCTCTCTACATAGCGCCTTTGGCCTTCGGCATAAATGGTATCAAAAGCCAGTGAGGACTTTCCGGAACCAGACAAGCCAGTAATGACCACAAGCTTGTCACGTGGTATTTCGACATCGATATTTTTTAGATTATGGACGCGCGCGCCTTTTACAACAATTTGCTTCACGTAAAATTAGGATATTAGATAATATATTCCAGTTTTTTCAACTTAGCACACAATTTTTTAAAAATCAAGCCCCGTGCATGCAAGTTACTTCAAATCAGATAGCTCAAAAATATCTTTCAATCGTGGGCCGATGACCGCAACACGACCGCCCCGCATTTTTTCAAATTGTCTTTTGTCCATCCATTTATTAAAAAGATATGCCAGATCATGGTCGCCGACGTAAAAACCAGCACCCCTTTGGGTGGTAAATGCCTTTAAAAAGACCCTAACAAGAGTAGCCACCGGAAGGCCTAGCTTGTCAGACTTCCATTTGGCTATTCTGTACGTTTCATGATCCATGCGAATCGTTAGCTGTTTGTACTTTGTCATAATATTGTGGGGGTTAAGGATATACGTGTGAAGACCATTATACATATTAATGGCTCAGTGACATTAATTTTCATATACAAAAAATATGAAATGGCTTAAGTAAGCCAAAATCAAAAAATAATTTGTACAAATACATATCTCAGTGACATCAATTTGTATAGTGCTTATGACGCATACCCCATAAGCTCCTAAGTTTTTTGTTTTGCAGCAATAAACATTGAAATCCTTATAAAATCGTTGTATCGTCATATCGTTAAATATTAAAAAATTGAACAAAATTATGATCGAAATACTTAAACAAATTCCTTTTTTCTCTCAGTTAAGCGATGAAGACCTTGATGCAATTGGGAAAACCGTAGAAATGCAGTACTTTGGTCCCGAGCAGGTCATTTTTGAGCAAGGGGACTACGGTGAGGAAATGTACGTAATCAAGCGAGGAAAGGTTCAGGTTGTCCGGGATTTCAACATTCTGGCAGAGCTTTCCGACAATGCCTTTTTTGGCGAAATGGCCTTAGTTTCCGAAGAGCCACGCAACGCTACCATCAAGTCTGTGGGTGATGTGGAGGCATTGGTTCTCAAAAAAGATGACTTCAGATTACTCCTTGAAACAAAGCCATCTATTGCGTCTGTGGTCAGTTACGAAATCGTGAAACGTGCCAACAAACTTTCTTAGCCCAAGTTAAATGAGCTTACTCATCTATTTCTACCTCATACATTTCTTAGCGGATTACCCTTTCCAGTCATCCTCGCTAGTAAAATACAAATCCGGACATTTTCTGGGTGTCTTAATTCATAGCTCTGTTCACTTAGTTACCCTGCTGGTCGTGTTAGCCCCGTTTTTGCCAAACAATAAGGTATGGATGGCTATTGGCATCATCTACATCACGCACATCATCATCGATCAGATCAAAGTCATGCTGAATAAAGCTTACCCAAAATACGTCCTATTTTTCTACTTTCTGGACCAATTCACGCACCTAGTCATCATTACAGCCTGCGCCTTCTACGTAGGGCATCTTACACCTCAGCATTTGACGGGTGGGGCACTGGATTTATATTCCAGTCAGACTTTTGTGACGTATTTGCTTATTCTGGTCCTCAGTACTTATTTTTACGATGTATCTCGCTATTTCATTAGACGGCAATACGAAAAGCCTTTCATGCGAGATACAAAAACCATGATCAAAAATGCCATGATCGTAACCGTAGCGTTTGGGGTGTATTGGGTAGCGTATTAGCCTACTTCACCTCAAAATTCCACACTCCGTCCCAATCCTGAGCTGGTGGGATTTTAATAAATTCCTCACATCTTTTGGCAAAAACCTCTGATGGTGCATCACCAGCAAGATTTTCAAACTTAGCTTTAGCTTCGGCAAACTTCAACCCTCTATAAAGTGCTAAAGCTTCCGTAAAAGTTTTCACTTTAACGGCCATTTCAGTGGTTTCGTCACCTTTTTTTGCAATAAGTTCATACACTCTCACCGGCTCGTGCTTACCTTTCACGCGAATCTGATCCAGTTCACGGCAAACCATCTGCTCCTTCACAGCCTCGTAGGTCGATTCAGAAATCATCAGGTAAGTTCCGTATTGCTTATTAATACTCTCTAATCTCGAAGCCAGATTCACGTTGTCGCCCATAGCAGTGTAGTCAAAGCGGTTTTCAGAACCCATATTGCCCACTACCGCTTCACCGGAATTTAGGCCGATTCTAACCTTCATCTCGGGTAAATCTAGCTTGGCCCACTTAGTCCGTAGCTCAGCCAATCGTTTCTGATTTTCTAGGGCCGCGATGCATGCATGTAGCTGATGGTCATGCTGAGGTAAAGGTGCATTCCAGAAGCACATAATTGCATCACCTTCATATTTATCCAGCGTTCCCTGGTTGCCGATTATAATATTGGTCATTTCGCCCAGGTACTCATTCAAAAATTTAACCAAATCTTCCGGTTTCAGTTTCTCCGAAATCGTCGTAAACCCGGCAATATCCGAGAAGAAAACCGTTATTTCGCGCTTGGTTCCACCCAGCTCCAGCATATGAGGATCCTTCTTGATTTGCTTAACCACGGTTTTATTCACATAGTGACCAAAGGCTCCTTCGATGAACTGACGCTGACCCTGCTCCATAATAAATCTAAGCAAAAATGTACCGGTAAAACTCAGTAATATAGTCAGAATCGGGTAAACCACATTCACCAGAATGCGGTATTCGTAAGTCACAATACCACCAATCAGCATGCCCAAAATCTCTAGCAGAACCAGTGGAATGGCATATCGGACCTTTACTAGTGAAAGTACGACAATATTTACGATCAAAAAGCCCAAAATCGTCAGCCAAAGGCCTAATTTAGACTGATCACGCAAAAACTTCTGTGTAATCACCGTTTGAATGTTGTTCGCATGGATTTCGACCCCCGGCATACGTACACCCGAGCTAACTGGTGATAGGTAGTCATCTTGCAAGTCGATGGCTGTCGGCCCAATAATCACAATCTTATCGCGAAAATCGATCGGATTTCCCTGTTTATCAACTAAATTTTCATTCAGCAAGTCACTAAACGAAATGCGAGTGAATTGGTTGGGTTCCGCAAAATAGTTGATGTACATAAAATGTACCTCATCGTTAGAAAGCTTATCCTTTTTAGTCCATGCAGGAATGCGGATGTCATCCGAATAATTAAATGCGCCACTCGCAACATGGTAATCAGAAGGATCTGCACGCAAATAAACGCGGGCCATAGCCAGCGAGAAGGCATCAATCACACCCTGTTCAGATTGACTGAAAAGCGGTAGAGACCGCACAAAGCCATCATCATCCAGCTGAATATTGATCCAGCCAAGTAGGGGATTGCTTTCCAGAATCGTTCGGTTGGGCCACTCAAATCGCCTAGTGCCATTGTCAAAGAAGTAGCGCGAAGCCAGAACTACATTGTCATATTTCGTCAAAGATTCAGCAAAGGCTGCATCATCCTCTGTTCCAAGCACAGAAGCATCCGGAAATGTAATATCAATGCCTATTGCAGCCGCATTGTGCCTATTCAAAAGATCAATAGCCTGGGCGTAGTTAGTGCGTGGCCATTGGGTCAGTGGGCCGAGTTCATCGGGCGTAAGACTCTTCTCATCAATCGCAACCACCACAATTTCAGTACTGGCGGAATCGTAGTCATAAAACTTATTCTGAAGATTACGTTGATACCCCATAAACCACCCCCTCTGCATGATGAGAAAAATCAGAATCAGGAGCGCTGCTCCCAGGCCTAAGAATTTGAGGACCTTTTTTATCATATTATCTATATATTATAGCACAAAAAAAGGCCGAAGTCCAGTATGGAGACGGCCTTTCGTTGATTTTAATAAGCTTAGCTTTAGCCTGTAGCTCCTTCCATAAATCGATCATGCTCAGATTTTCTGTTAGCACGAGGGTCATTGGTTGGAAGTGGACTTCGAGAAGGTCCTTTAGCTCTTGCTACTTTTTCTTGCTTCTTATTCAAGCCAGAATCTAAATATTTGGAAACCATGTTGGCAGCAACTCTGTTTGAACTTGCCACATTTCCAATAATAAGATGCTCAGCAGGCTTAGGGTATCTTGCATTGCCCTGTGCTTCGAAAGCCACAGCTACAATACCACCACGTACCTTTTTAATAAGTAGAGTATTACCGTTTTTAGCTGGAAGGTGAACTTCCGTTTTGCCAGCCATGAATTTGCTAATTTCTGTTGCAACACCACTGACTAGCTTTTGTGAAGCATACTTACTAATCTTCTCGTGTCTTACACGGGTTCCTGTAGCTTTTAGAATATTTTCAATCCATTTGTTGGCTTTAGCAGGTGCACCTTGTTTATCTAGAATCTTGGCAGCTTTCTCTTTAACAGCATCAGCTTGCTTCTTGGGTGTCCTCTTAGCTCTATCTTCAAAAGCTCGGTTTTCCTTAGGAGCTTCCTTATGCTTAATAAATGGATTTTCAGCTGGACCTTTCTTATAGACAAGTCTGTTTAGCTTGTCGGGAAATATATTTTTAAACATAATTTGGTATTTGTTATTTAATTAATGTTTTCAAATAATTATATCATTTTTTGTAACAATTTGCAAGTAAAATATATGGAATAGCCCCCGGTTGCTTGCGGCAACACGGGGGTGTCTTCCTGCTCATGGTGCTGGCACTCAGGATCAGAGGGGCAGCATGCGGATGTCGTCGCCGATCGGCACCAGGACACCACTTTTCGCGAGGTGCGCGAATGAGTAGCGGTATTCCTTGCCCTCTTCGCCCAGTATCGGAGGAAGAGTGACGTGGTGGATTACCTTTTTCGCGTCTCGGTAGTGGAGCGTGACTTCGGGCTCCGCACCTCCGTAGTCCACTACGCTGATGAGTGCATATTCGAAGGGAATGCGGTAGACGTTGGACTCGCCTTTGACCAGCGGTGCAGGCTTGTCATCCACAATACGGATGTGGAGACCTTGACCCGCGACGGGCTCTTGCTCGACGCACATGGTCTGCATCGGGAGGTGATCCGGCTTGTCGCCGAATTTGAACAGGCCAGAGGCGAGGCAGATGAAGGCAGCATGACCTTCCTTCTTGGCCATCTTCTGTGGCTGGCCTCGCATGTAGCGAGCGATGGGGCTGTCCGTGACGAGCTCCTCGTACTCGGAGCCTGGTGGCTTCTTCTTCGCCTTGTTGGCCTTTTCTAAAGGCTTCTTCGCCTTCTTGGCCATCTTCGTGGCTCCGGAGTTGGTGGGATGGTGGCACCCCGCTCCGAAAAGCAACGAAATAAGCAGCATCATCAAAAAACGGGGTACGCTTTTCATTGTCCGTATCCTTCCAATCGGTGAATGGTGAATGAGCAGGTTGGTCTCTCGACCCGCTCAGAAACTAGTGTTTCGAGTTGAGTCAAATGAAACCATGGCTAATATTAATAACAGTTATCTCAAGTATTGTCAATAGATATCGCACGAATTTAGGAAATGTCTCCAGGAGCTTCATCCTGCTTAGGCTGACTAGGTGGTGATGTAAAAATAATCAAATTATTTCCTGTGTACTCGCCATAATATTCTCTTACTTCACTCTTATGCTTGTATTTGAACTTAATAATCGTGCCTTTTGGTGCTCCCTGCCTTTTTAGTTGTTTCATTAGCTTAAGTGCATAGGCACCTGTCCCAGGAAGCATTCGAGTGGCCGGCTTTAAATCTGAGGGAAAATCCTTGCTTATCGCTGCTCCAGCCTCAAAGGTAGACGGCAGTGGAATTGCATCTAATACTGCCCTATTAATATTCTTGGGATCTAGTCTGCTTATGGACGAAAGTAGGGTATTTCGATATTTCCTCATATTAGCTTCATGGCCTGGTTGCCCTTTAAATAGCTCATTGGCTTTAGCCATTCGCTGCTTAAAGAACATTCCCACTTCAGGATGCTCCTTCATAATGACTGATGCTTTATTGACATTGCCATCTATCTTCTCCTTTCTATCTTCGTTCGTGATTTCGACTGTTCTCCATTTTTTGTCGGTATCAGCTTCCTGATGAATGGTGCTCAATGCTGTTTCAACCGCAAGAAGGTTATTTCTTTCACTTTTAGGCAATTGGTTTATCCTTCGTTGGATATGCGCAAGCATTTTAGCTCTCTGTTTGGGGTCTCCAGTAGTTGAGTCTAGTAGTCCCTCTACATGTGCTTTTATAGCCGGAGAGGCATTAACTAGTGCATCCGAATTATAAACTTCACCCTCCCTTTTATCAGGAGCTACTTGCACTGAGGCGATAAACTTTTTTTGAATGTCGACGGGCATGCTAGAAAATTCGGCCTCCAATTCCTTTTTAATAGCTTCCTTACCAACCTTTAACTCGGCTTTGGACATCATGCCATTCAAATATTGTACGGCAAGGCCACGTGCCTCTGTGAGTTTCTGCTGTTGTTCAGGGGTCAATTCCTTCTGACCCTTGGCCAGCTTTGGGGCTGGCACCAGTTTATCTGCCTTTATCGAAATAAACACCACTCTTGACCTATTAAACTCATATTGCTGTTGCTCATGAACGGCCGTCACGGCAATACCTTTCATATCAACTATTAACTGTTTTCCGTGGTCATCAATTTTTTTAGCTGCATCAGCTTCAGCCTTTGCCTTTTCCCAATTAGTCTTAAATTGCTTACATATATCTATTACTTCATTTTGGTTGCGTGCTTTGCCAATTGCATCTGCTAGTGGTTTTGGTGCATTGGGGAAAGCCTTATTCTTAATAGCCATAGCTTTTGCCTCTGGCCACTTTGCTTTATGATCTTCCGGCTTGACCTTTAAGACTGCAGCATCTGCACGTTTTGATATTTCTTTATCGTGCTTACCATCAAGCGGTAAGGAGTCCACCGCGGCATTGTATGCATCATTCTTGGCCTTATTAAATGCAGCAGCATCAGCCTCTCCAAAAGCCTTATTAATACCACCAAGGGCATCAGTTCCAGCATTTGGATTATTTTTATATTCTTTAAATGCACTATCTGCCGTAGCCTTCACCAAATGATTAGGTATTGCCTTCGTCACATTGTCTTGCACTCCGTCTATAAACTCCTTAACCACACCCTTATCCGCACTCTCGCTCCATAATACTTTTTCATCTTTAAGGGCCGCAGCAGCAGTCTTTTCTACAGCAGTCTTTGATTCGATGTTCTTGATGACATCATCTGCGCCTGGTCCTTCAGGTCCGGCCATAAATACTAATCTTTTTTCTTTGAACATTTTTATTTTGTTAAAATTTACTATATTTAATTGATAATTATATATTGAGCTCGTCTAATATGTCTTCCGCGTGGGAATGTTCTTCAGCTTCTATTTTATCGGTTCTTACTTTTTGATCTGATTTGACTTGGTGATCAACTTCTTCCACATGACTAATAAAATCATTCATCAGACTCTCTTGCTGCAGGGCAAAATTGATATTGATGTCCCGCTCTTTAACAAATTCATCCAAAATAAGCGGATAGACACTCAGGAGGTAATCTTCGTCACTATTACTGAGTGCTTCCTCTATTTCGCTTAGGCTTTCAGCAGGAAGAAAGCTCTTGGCAGAAGAATGTTCCATGAGCCACAAGAAATTGTCTAGGGTATAGGGTGCATCACTTGCTATTGCTTCGATTTGTACTTGAGCTGACATGACTTTTTATTTTGTAGTTTATGTTTATTATACATTATTTACTACCTAATGTCAAACCTGCCCTTTCGAAGCCATATAAGCCCACCAAATCCAACAAGGGTCATGGCCAAACTCAGTAATTGGCCCAGGGTGAAGAAATTGAAAATGAAGCCAACCTGCACATCCGGTTCTCGCCAAAACTCGAGAATGAAGCGAATCAGGCCGTAAAAAACAAAGTAACTAAATGTCAGAACACCTCTATTTGGTTTTCGGCTAAAAATGAAGAGGAGAATCAGGAATAAGCCCAATGCACCCGCCGACTGAAAAAGCTGAGAGGGGAATCTGAGTAGGCCATCACCAAAATCCACGCCTAGCCATTCCCATTGTGCGCTTTCAATCACGCGGCCATAAAGTTCTCGGTTTATAAAGTTGGCAATGCGCGATAAAACCGTTACTAGTCCGCCAGCTACCGCCAGTAGATCAGTCATGTTAAACAAGTCAATCTTGTGTTTTTTAGCCAAAACGTAGGCCACAATAGCCGTGCCAATCATCCCTCCATGAAAAGACATGCCACCTTCCCACAAGGCAAGAATTTTACCGGGATAATCAAGGTAGTAAGGCAAATTATAGAACAGCACGTACCCAAGTCGCCCTCCGAGCAGTACACCGATTAAGAATATCCAGAACAGGAAATCAAAAATTTGATCATTATTCTTAAAAACGGGCCGTTTTTTGTTCAGTAAGATTAAAATCCCGATGCTAATTAGCAGACTGGCAGCGTAAGCCAAGCCATACCAACGAACAGCCACAGGACCGATTTGAAAAGCGATGGGATCAATCATGCCCACATAGTATCATTTTCTTCCTTACAAGCCAGCATCTAGGCTACAATGGGCGCATGAAAATACTTGGAATCGAAACATCGTGTGACGAGACAGCAGCCGCCGTGGTAGAGGATGGCGTAAAAGTTCTCAGTAACGTCATTGCTTCATCAATTGACCTGCATCAGGTGACAGGTGGAGTGGTTCCCGAAGTAGCCGCGCGCGAACATTTAAAGCAGATCTCGCCCGTGGTTGATAAAGTGCTAGCCGAAGCCAGTTGCGAATGGAAAGACATCGATGCCATTGCCGTCACCACCAGTCCTGGCCTGATCGCTTCATTGCTAGTTGGCATCAATACCGCTCAAACTTTAGCCTACATACACAAAAAGCCACTGATCGAGGTGAATCATGTGCATGGTCATATCTATGCTAATTTTTTAGAACGCGAAGCACATCCTCAATTTCCCTTGCTAGTCCTAACCGTGTCGGGAGGGCACAACGAACTCATTCTGATGCATGATCACCACAAATTCGAAAAACTCGGCGAAACCCTGGACGACGCAGCAGGGGAGGCATTTGATAAAGTCGCTCGCTTACTTGGGCTTGGATACCCAGGGGGTCCCATTATTTCTAAGCTTGCCGAAAACGGCAACCCGGCCGCATTCAAATTCCCTCGGCCTATGTTGAATAAAGAGAACAAGTTCAATTTTTCATTTTCTGGGCTTAAATCAGCGGTTCGTCGCGAGGTTGAGCAACTCGAACAGGCCAACGACCAAACCATTGCGGACCTTTGCGCCAGTTTCCAACAGGCTGTGATTGAAGTGTTAGTCGACAAACTTGTTTTAGCCACCCAGGAACACAAAATCAAAGAAGTTCACTTGGCCGGCGGAGTTTCTGCCAATAAATTATTGCGCCAAGTTGCTCGCGAAAAACTTCCCGACAAACTGCAAGTATTCTGGCCTATTGAACAAATATTTTGTACAGACAATGCCGCTATGATTGCAGGCGCAGGATACTTCAGCACGAAGTGACACCAGCCTTCCTTTTGATTTCCTCAATCACTTCCAGAGGAATTCCATACTCACAATCAATATTTGCAAATTCACCTGCTTCCGATCCACTACTTTCACTTTTATCAGTTGTCATTTGCAGGGCGGCACTAGCTTGTTCCGATTCTGAGGCGCTGCTTTTTGAGTGCGTCATAATCAGAAACCGCAGATACTCAGATCGACTATGAAAGCCATTCTTAAATACCGCTTCATCCATTTTGTTGAGCAAAATCTCTGAAATTTCAAAAATAATCTTCTTCATACTAAATATCATTTATAGGCTATATTCGAATCGTATATACGATTGAGGGGGTATTATATATACGATCCACATATGGGTCAAAAAGAATATACCTGCCCTAGCCTTGATGAGGGGATTCCATTATAATCAGGGCAACGAAAACACATGCAAAAACAAACAGATTACCTCATCATTGGTTCAGGAATAGCAGGTTTGGCGACAGCTTATTTTTTGAGTGAACATGGCAGTGTCACTGTGCTTACCAAAAGCGAAGTCCGAAATGCCAATACATATTGGGCTCAAGGGGGGATTGCAGCTGTACTTTCAAAAGAAGATAGCTTTGAGAGTCACATGGAAGACACTCTTAAAACCGGCGCTGGCCATTGCAAAGAGTCAGCTGTGCGGCAGGTTGTTTTTGGAGCGCCAAAGGCCATTAAATTTCTTAAATCCATAGGCCTTAAAATCGAAGATGAACCCATGCGCGAAGGCGGTCATTCTCGTGCCAGAGTTTGGCGCAGTTCTGATTTTACCGGTCGCGATATTCTCGAAGTGCTTATCAAGGCCGTTCAGAGGAAAAATAATATTTCATTCCTAGAAAAAACAGAAGCCGTAGAACTCATAGTCGATGAGGGAGAATGCAAAGGAGCTTTCACAAGAAAGAAGAACGAAGATGAAATAAAAAAATTGGCTGCAAAATACACAATTCTTGCAACTGGGGGGCTGGGGCAACTTTTCAGTAAAACAACCAATACCCGAGGTTCCGGCGGAGATGGGATGGCTTTAGCGGTGAATGCCGGGCTCGAGCTCAAAGACATTGAATTCGTTCAGTTTCACCCAACAGCGCTAGCCATCGCCAAGGAAGGGCGCCATTTTCTGCTTTCCGAAGTGCTCAGGGGAATGGGAGCTAAGGTCGTAAACAAACGTGAAGAAGCCTTCTTAAGTAAGTTTGACGAGCGAGCTGAATTAGCTCCACGTGATCTGGTTTCTCGAGCGATTTACGTCGAGGAGATGACTGGCCCCGTCCATCTCGACATGCGTCACATCGAAGCTGGCATGATTCGTAAAAAGTTCCCAAACATCCAAAAGGCACTCAAGGAATACGATTTGGATTTAACCAAAGACCTAGTGCCCATCACGCCCGTTGCACATTACGCTTGTGGTGGCGTTCCGACCGACCTAAAAGGTGCAACCATGCTTCCCGGGCTTTATGCAGTAGGCGAAGTAGCCTGTACGGGTGTGCACGGGGCCAACAGGTTGGCAAGCAATTCTTTGCTGGAGGCCATCGTTTTTGCCAGAGTCATATCAGAAAGCCTCGCAAAAAGCGCTTCTATGGACGTATCAAAAAATGTTAATATCGATTCCTTGGAGGTGCCATCTATAATCACCGAGGACATCAATCAGGTAAAAGCCTACGGAAAGCGCATCGGGCAAATTATGTGGGAGGGTGTAGGCATCGTTCGCACCGTGGAGGGGCTAAAGAAAGCTAAGAAAGAAATTGTGAAGATTCCAGCCCGAGACTATCGCGTTCAACACCGCCAGCTCGTATGCTACAAAATAATAGAGGCATGCCAGGCTCGTCCACAGAGTCTTGGTGCACACTACATGACCAAAGAAATCATTTAGCCAATGTTCGATCCTAAATACATCATCACATTCCTAATTGCCATTGTTCCCGCTCTGATTTGGGCAGCACTTTTTTTAAAGAAGCACAGAGAAAACTGGTGGCTGGTTTTTCTTACTTTTTTAGGGGGTATTTTTGCCGCCCAGCTAATCTTGCTTTATAAGGGCTACTGGGATACCTCTATAAACCTAGTCTTCGCCAAAGTAACTTTGGTCGATTTTCGCAGTAATATTAGCTCCATCATTCTAAACACCGTTTTGGCAGCCTTTGTTACTTTTTTGGGCATAGGGGCCATGGAAGAATTCTTCAAGTTTGGTGTCATGAAGATGATCAACAAAAACTTCTTTCGCTCCGTCGACGACGTGATCAGTCTTGCCATCATAAGCGCTCTCGGCTTCTCGTTTTACGAGAATATGATCTATTTCAACAGTCAGTGGGGAGTCCTGAGTACAAGCGGATTTATGATGCTGGCAGTGTCTCGTGTGACCATCGTTACCATGGTGCACATGCTCTGTTCGGGGGTACTTGGCTACTATTTTGGCTTGGCCCATTTTGCCTCACCCATTTTGCGTCTGGAGCATGCCCAAAAAAAGCACCACCCCATTTTGACCTTTTTCAAAAACATCCTGCACATGAGAAGGTCTCACCTTTATCACAATGAAATGATGGCAATTGGCTTGGTGGCTGCGATGCTACTTCATGCCATGTACGATTTTGTTCTATCTTCCACCATATATCTAAATCCTATCCTGATCTCCGGCACAATTCTGCTTTACTTTTTTGGCGGGTACTACTATCTTTCGTACCTAATGAAGCAGCAAAAGAACAAATTGCAGTTGGGATTATTGCTTAATGAAGTGTCCGATGACTATGAAGGAAGATGATAAGAATGATTTCTTGAAGCTTGGCATCGATGACCAAGTTCTTTTAGTCAACGAAGCCCTATCTGAGCAGGTTTACATGGCCCTCGAGATGGACGGCGGTGGCATGGAGATCATGGACATCGAAGGTACGGACGTCCTCATTCGCTACTACGGCGCATGCGGCGGTTGTCCGATATCAGAATCCGGCACTCTAGTATTCATCCAAAATACCCTGCAAGAAAAGGTCGATCCGCGTATTCAAGTGAAGATTGTATAGATGCAAGGCTTACATTCCTTCCTGCTTGTCTACATCAGCGTTATCATCTCTGACTTCATCGTCATTAAGAGGTTCATTTGGAGTTTGACTCTCTACATCAACCTGTAGGCCACCACCAAAAGCTTCCTCAACTTCTTTCTCTTTTTCAGCATGATGCTCAGGAATTTCTTCATGCGGTTTTTCAAGGCCAAAAGCTTCGTAAAGTTCATTCTCTTTGGCTCTGTGCTCAGGCGCCTCGTGGTCAATCTTGATTGTACGTTTTTCGGCAACCAATAGGGCTAAGCCTAGCATTACTAAAATGCCAAGAATCCAGTAAAGATAATTGAGTGACCTTTTGGCAACAGCAAATTCAACAGTCGCAGTTTCGGAGCGTACAGTGCCAGCCTCTTGCTGACTAACGGCGTAAAGGCTAACCGTATGACTCTGATCTTTATCAAGTTCGCGTGGTGATTGAATGTCGAAGACTCCAGCATTGGAATCAGCAATAATAGAAGATGCGAGAACTAAACTTTCCCAGGTCGCAAAGATATGAGCGCCATAAACACTTTTCCCAGTTAAAACAGGTCGTCCATTTTTAACTTCAGTCACTCCACCAGTATCAAGAATAGCTATGCCATCAAGTGATTGGGGAATTGGAGTAGCTACTTGGAACTCACTATCAAGTGTCACTCGAACGGGGGAGCTAGACAAGGTACTGCCATCATTTAAAACAGCAGTGGCAACCAGGTCATAGGCACCATCTTTAACAAGGACACTAGAAACAAGTCGGAAGCCAGATGACACACTCTGTCCGACGCCAACCTCCTTTAGATCGGTGACTTCACCAAGGAATATGCTCTTGGCTGAGTCAGTAGAATCCGAATTATCGTCGGATACCGGTACAGCCGTTATACCAACACGTTGGCTTAGCAGGGGAATCGTTCCGGAAATATCAAAAGATCTCACGATCCAGTTAGGCTTTGGGTCCACGATAATAACCTTATCCTCGATAACTTCCTGAATATTACAGTCATTTGAGGTTAGGGGATTAGAGTAGAAACGATTGATTTCATCACCATCGAAACATCCATCATTATCCGAATCAGGATTATTTTGGTCAGTTTTCAAGTAACATTCCGTTCGGTCTGAAAGGCCATCTTGGTCACTGTCGAGTGTATTGCTGGAAGTCAGTGAGCAGTCTTCATAATTTTCTTCTATCTGTGTAACTGTAGGAATTTCTACATCAGAATGTTCCTGTGCAGGCTTTTCTACAACAGTTTTTGTTGCTTCGTTTTTGTAGTCAGCAGTAGTTGGAGCCGCAGCATGAGTGGCACCCTCGCCTTCACCCTCGCCTTCACC
>JAJDCF010000031.1 GCA_029260955.1 Patescibacteria group bacterium
CAACACCATGATTGTTAAGGCAAAAATTGAAGCCCAGGCGGCTTAGTCCAAAAAATTACGTTTTTTTGTAGTTATGCTATACTGGGCGAAATGAGATTCGTTGAGTTTTAGCAATATTATCAAAAATATAAATGACAGATAAACCTACTAGGATATTAATTGCAGAGGATGATCCCTTTTTGATGAAAGTTCTTGGAACCATTTTGCGAGATGAAGGTTTTGAAGTTGATTCGGCAAAAGATGGGGCTGAGGCGATTGATAGGATTGTTGACGATGGTTATAGCGTGATTCTCTTGGATTTAATTATGCCTAAAAAAACTGGTTTTGACGTTTTGCAAGAGGCAAAAAAGAAGGGGATAAAAACACCTATTTTGGTCTTTAGTAATCTTTCTCAAGAGGAAGATAAAGTTGAAGCTCTTAAGCTCGGCGCCAAAGAGTTTTTTGTTAAATCCGATATGTCGATTGGCGAGGTGACAGATGCTGTCAAAAATTATGTTTAGTTGGTTGAGCAGAATATGGATTGGTTATAGAATTTAGGAAAATTTGTATGGCAACAAAAAAGGTAAAAAGCAAAAGCATCAAAGAGGTGAAAGCAATGAATGAAAAAGAGTTTAGAGATATAATCAATAGTTTTGAAGATATTGTTTATTCGGCAAATTCAAAGGGCAATATTATTTTTGTTAGCTCCAATGTTTCAAGGTACGGGTTTTCATCAAATGAAGTACTAGGAAAGCATTTATCGGACTTCATTCATCCAGATGATCGAAAAAAAGTATTAAATGATTTTAAAGAAACCATAGCTAAAGGGAAAGTTATTACGTCTGTCTTTCGCCTGTTAAAGAAAAATGGTGATTACGTTTTCGCAGAGGAAATAGGCCGACCTATTAAAGATAAAAATGGGAAAATTATTCAGGTAGCGGGGGTCATTCGCGATGTTACTGAGCGCACGAGAGCAGAAAGAGAATTAGAAGGTATATTCAACCTTTCCCCCGACATGTTGGCTATTTGCACCACTGAGGGAAAATTTCTTAAGGTCAATGCTACTTGGGAAGCAGTTCTTGGTTATAAAACAGATGAGATTCTAAAATTGGGTTGGTCTAAGCTCGTTCATCCAGATGATGCAAAGCGTACCAATAGAGAGGTCAAGAAACAATTGAAGGGTCGTTCCGTGGCAAATTTTGTCAATCGATTTAAGTGCAAGAATGGTACTTACAGGACGTTGGAATGGCAGGCAACATCTGCTGATGGCAACATGGTTCACGCTACAGCTCGTGATGTTACTGACCGTGATCGGGCGAAGGACCGTTTTAAAGTTCTTTTTGAATCTTCCCGTGATGCCATCATGACGCTGGAGCCGCCTACATGGGCTTTTACATCTGGTAACCCTTCTACGGTTAAAATGTTTGGTTGCAAAAATGAAAAAGATTTTGTTACTTTTCCACCCTGGAAGTTATCGCCGCCAAAACAGCCTGATGGGCAACCGTCCGGTGACAAAGCTAAGGCTATGATTATGAAGGCTATGGAAAGAGGATCTAATTTCTTCGAATGGACTCATCGTCGTAATAATGGCGAAGATTTTCCGGCCACTGTTCTTCTTACCCGAATGACTGTTGCCGGTAAAACTTTTTTGCAAGCCACTGTGCGTGATGTTACTGAGCGCAATAATGCAACTGAAGCTCTTCAAAAAAGCGAATCAAGACTAAAGAGTATTATGAATGCTTCACCTGATTGCATAAAGTTGCTAGATTTGAAGGGTAAGGCTATTTATCTGAGCCCCTGTGGTCTGAAAGAACACAACTTAAAGCATAAAGACCTAAAGGCCTGGAGTGCTCGCAAGACCGTTCATAAGGACAGTTTGGCTTTGTTCGACAAGAGTTTCGCGCGCGCTAAAAAAGGGGAAACAGTTACCTTTGAAGTTAAACATACAGCCGAAGGGGCTAATAGGGATTGGTGCCTGTTAACATTTAGTCCGATAAGAGATAGGCAGGGAAGAATCATAAATATTTTTGGAGTCTCTCGTGATATTACTGAACGTAAGAAGGCAGAAAAGGAGATGGTTGAGAGCAACAAGAGATTCAATATTGTCCAACGACTTGCTCATATAGGTAGTTGGCATTTAGATATCGTAAGCGATGAGCTTTGGTGGTCTGACGAGATTTACAGGATTTTTGGATTGAAGCCAACGAAATATGGGATTACTTATAAATCCTTTTTAAAAGCAGTTCATCCTGATGACCGTGCAATGGTCAATAAGGCATATATGAAACATATTAAAACCAAACATCCATACCACATTGAGCATCGAATTGTTCTACCAAATGGAAAAATACGGTTTGTAGAAGAAACATGCGACAGTGAATGGGATAAGAATGGCAAAATATTGCACTCAACCGGTGCAGTGCAAGATATAACGTATCGTAGGCGTGTTGCAGAGGATCTTAGGAAGGCTCACACTGAATTGGAAAAGCGTGTCGAAGAAAGAACAGCAGAATTGCAAAAGGCAAAGGACGAGTTACAGGATAAGGTTAGGGATCTGGAAGCTTTTTCAAATATTGCTGTTGGACGCGAACTTAGGATGGTTGAGCTTAAGAAAAAGATAAAGAGACTGGAGAGGCAATTAACCAACAAGAAATGAAATTGAGACGATTGTTAATTAGCGGGTTTCTGTCTATTGCCCTAATGTCGGTAGCCCTTATAGGATCTCTTGGTTTTATTAGTGCCAAGGATTCGTTGCAGAAGGCGGTGATTCTTAATTTGCAAATGGTTGGCAGATCACGAGCCAAGCATCTGGAAACATTTTTGGAAGCACTGGAGGGCAGAATGATTGATTTTTCCACCGATGGGAAAATTATGGACTGCCTTCATGATTTAAAGCATGGTAATACTGGGGGATGTACAGCAGATACTTTAACTGATCATTTGGTTGATAATAAACTACCCGTGCTGGAAGGTGCTTTTGAGGTTTTTGCTATGGACATAAATGGTCAAGTAACTACCTCTACTATCGAAGAGAATATTGGCTTTAACGTATTAGATGATCCAAATTTTGTTTTTGAAAAGGAGAAATCTTATATTGGAGACCTATATTTTTCCGAATCATTGCAACAGAATATCTTAACTATTTCTGCTCCGGTTATCATGGAAGGTGAGCTGGTTGGAGTTATTGCAACTAATATCAAACCAGAATCTATTTACACAATTCTGATAGATCGAGTTGGCTCAGGAGAAAGTGGAGAATTTTACCTTGTTAACGAGGATTTGCTAATGATTTCTCCCTCCAGATTTCAAAGTGATGAAGATGCTATTCTGAAGCAGGTTGTTGACACTGAAAATTCAAGGGCGTGTTTCCAGGATCCTGAAAAGCATGCTCTGCCTTCTGGGGAGGTTGCAGAGCATACAGAAGAAATTTTTATTTTTCCTGATTATCGTGGCGTTAGCGTTGCTGGAGCGCATGAATATATTAGTACCATGCATTGGTGTTTGCTTGCAGAGATAGATGAAATCGAAATGTTTGCACCTGTTTCAAAATTAAGAAATCAAATTTTGGCTATTGCGGGAGTAATTATTATTTTAGCAATAGTATTCGCATTCTATCTTGCTCGTTCGGTTTCGGGTCCGATAATGAAACTAAGAAATGCTGCCATAAAGTTTGGAGAGGGAAAGCTTGACACAAAAATCAAAATTGGATCGAAAAATGAAATTGGAGATCTTGCAAAATCATTCAATAAAATGACTACTAAATTGCAAGGGTATCATGCTGATCTGGAAGATAAGGTTAAAAAAAGAACGGCTGAGTTGGAAAAGGAAAGGGATGAAGCTGAAAAATTTAGCGATTTTGCCACTGACAGAGAGCTCAAAATGGTTGAGCTAAAAAAGAGAATTAGGGAATTGGAAAAAAAATATAAACCCAATAAATGAGACTTAGGACACTATTAATCACTGGATTTTTGTTTGTTTCATTGCTGCCATTATTTGTTATTGGATATTTTTCAGTTGATTCTCAGGCGATTACACAGCTTTCATTGACACTGACTTCGGAAAGTGAGCAGATATCTCTTGTCAGAGACGATATAAACACTTTCTTAAAAACTGCTGAAAGCGATGTTTTGTTTCTGAGTAAATTGCAGCATTTGGATGATTTGCTGAATTCAGTTTCATCCGAAGAAAAAGCTATGCATATATCGCATATTGTGCAGGATTTCATATCTTTCTCCAGAGAAAAAGATATCTATTACCAAATACGGTACATTGATGAAAATGGCATGGAAATTGTACGTGTCGATGACTATGAGAATGCACCTTTTTCGATACCAGAAGGTGAGCTGCAAAATAAAAAGGGTCGCTATTACTTTGACGATGCCATGAGCGCTCGAAAAGGGACTGTTTTTGTTTCCCCTTTGGATTTGAATATTGAGAGGGGTGAACTAGAAAATAGGGGGACTGATACGAATCCTGTTTATGTGCCGGTTATACGTTATGCAACGCCGGTCTTTAATAAAGACGATCAGCCAAGGGGTGTTATTATTACTAATATTTATGCCGATAAGTTTATTGCTGAGGTCGATAAATTGAAATTTAGCGGCAAAATTAGCACTCTGGTAAATAGTGATGGATATTATCTAAGTCATCCAAATAGCAATAAAGAGTGGGGATTTATGCTGGGTAGCAACATCACCTTACAAAACGATTATGGGGAGGATATATTGTCAGAATCATTGGGGCATCTTCATGAGCAAATTCATGAGTTTAAAATGTTCCCCATGTATAGTACGCCAGACATAAGTGTAGCTGACTATGGAGATTACTTTTTAGTTCATACGCACATATGGCCAAGCGGCAGCCAAAGCCTGAGCAGCACGGGGGCAAATGCGGCTTATTCCAGTAGTATAAAAAAAGTGCAGGGTAAGGATTACTATTGGACTTTGATGACAATAGCTAGCAAGGATTATGTGTTTGGTCCAGTTATTGCATTGAAAAATAGGGCTTTCTTGATCGGTTTGCTAACTATATTCTTGGTTGTGCTCACTAGTATGATTATAGCCGGCAGGATTTCGAAGCCTCTTGTTGAATTGCGAGATGCTGCATTGGAGATTGGACAAGGGAAATTGAGAAAGATTAAGATTGAATCCAAAAATGAAATCGGTGAACTTGCGGACGCCTTTAATATGATGGCTTCTGAATTGGAGGCTTCGCAAAAACAAAACAAAAGTTATACCAAAAGCCTTGAGAAAAAGGTAAGGGAAAGAACCAGCGAGCTAAATTTGGGAAAAGAGGAAGCTGAGGAAAAAGCCCTAAGATTGGAAAAAATGAAAACGGCAACCCTGAATATTCTTGAGGATATGGAAGAGGCAAAGAAAGAATTAGGAAAATCCAATGAATCCCTTGAGGCCGAAATCGTAGAGCGTAAGAAAACCGAAGAAGAGATGAAGAAGGCTAAGATGGGACTTGAGCGCTCTGAACAATCTATTTTTATTACGGACAAAAACACTATTATCCAGTATGTTAACCCTGCCTTTGAAAGGATTTATGGCTATAAAGCTTCGGAGGTGATTGGTAAAACGCCAAAAATTCTAAAATATGGTGGAGTGCCAAGGCCCCATATCAAAAGGCTGTGGAATGCATTATCAAAAAAGCAATCTGTCACTTTTGCAATGTTGAATAAAACTAAGAGTGGTGACCCAGTGAATATTAAGCAATCTGCCAGTCCAATACTTGATGAACATAATGAGCTTGTTGGTTATATGGCTATTCAGTCCGATGTAACTGAGCAGGCTAAAGCTGAAAAAAGGTTAATTGAAAGTGAGATTAAATTCAGGACTTTGTTTGAAGGAGCTGGAGATGCTATATTTATCGTTGATGTGGACCGCAAGCGTGGACTTAGTATGGTTGATGTGAATAGTAAAGCTGAAGAAGCATTTGGCTATACACGGATGGAATTACTTAAGATGTCTCCGATGACTGTTTCCCCGCCTGTTCAGGCAGATGGACGTTCGTCTGCTGAGAAGATTATGGCAGACATGCTTAAATTGTTAGCTGATGGCAAACCCCAATTTTTTGAGTGGGTCTTTTTACGCTCCGATGGTAGTCAGTTCACTGCTGAAGTTAATTTAAGTCGAGTTGAGATAGGTGGTGGTTATCTTGCTCAGGCTATTGTGCGAGATATAACTGAACGTAAGAAAATTGATCGCGCTAAAAATGAATTCGTATCACTGGCTTCCCACCAGTTGCGCACGCCTTTAACAGCTATTAAATGGCTTATTGAGACAGTATTAAAGAAGGGTGATCTTAATAAGTTGCAAGTTGACTTTCTTAAAGATGCTCTAAAATCCAATGGTCGTATGATTCATTTGGTAAGTGACCTGCTTAACATTTCCCGTCTTGAGGCTGGTGTTATTGCGGTTAAATCAAAGAAAATAGATGTGTCCAAGTTTCTCCAATCCTTGGTTAAAGAGGCCAAAATTTCAGCGCGTAGTAAGGGAATCAATATTCGATTTGTTAAGCCAAAGAACAAAATCGTTGCTTCTCTTGACGGATCCTTGATTGGTCAGGTTATTATGAATTTACTTTCTAATGCAACTAAATATAGCCCTGACAAAAAAGATATTGTGGTTTCGCTCAAAAAACATGACAAACGAATCAATATCACTGTTCGGGATCAGGGTATCGGTCTTTCTAAAGAAGACCAAGAGAGATTATTTGCCAAATTTTTTCGCACTCAAGAGGCTAGCAAAATTGATACTAGAGGTTCCGGTTTAGGCCTTTATATTGTTAATAAGATCGCCACCGTTTGTCATGGAACAATTGTCTGTAAGTCTACCAAGGGTAAGGGGTCTTCATTTACAGTATCGCTGCCCTTAAAGGGGCCTGTTGGCAAAGGTGCTAAGGAATTAATTACAAAGAGAATCAGTTAGCTGGAATTTGAGGTTTCCAAATTTTAAGGGAGAGAGAAAATGTTTGGATTTTAAAAAACCGCTCAGATATAAATATTCGAGCGGTTTTTTGGCTTATATTACGATTTTGCGATTAAGCAAGTGCAACATTGGCAGCTTTTGGACCTTTATCAGAGTCAGCTTTCTCAAAAGTGACTTTGTCACCTTCTTGTAGATTATCAAAATCTACACCGACAAGATCGCTTCTGTGAAAGAAGACGTCCTTCTCTTCTCCTTCCGGAGTAATAAATCCAAAGCCCTTTTCATTGAGCCTTTTAATGATACCTTCCATAATAATAAAAGGTTAAGTAATAAATTCCGTTAAGTAATGTTTATTGGAATTTATTAACTAAACTCTATAAAAATGTGCCTAATGGACTTGTCTGATAGTACAGCATATTACTCAATAGTCAATGTCTAACGCTAAAAATTACTTAAGACTGCTCTGATACTTGCTTCTAAGGCCATTTTTTGGTATAATATATAGATATAAATACAAACAAATTTCATGGCAGACGAACTAAACATTCAGCAGGCACCTGTTCCAGCTACAGAGGCTCCTGCAGCTCCAGCAGCTCAGCCAAAAGTAACAGATGAGGCTGTTAATCAGCCCACGCCTGTGCCGCAAGCTAGTGCTGGCATTACTCTAGACCAACTAGTAAGCATTGCTATTGAGCAAGATGCCTCTGATATTCATTTTGGTGAGGGGAGTCGTATAGCGCTTCGAGTTGGCGGTAAATTTGTATTCGTAGAAAACGTTGACACACTTTCTAAAGATGCTGCAGATGCGATGATAAAAGAAATGATTCCTGGTGAGCCCGAGCAGAAGCGCTTTCAGACACTTCGTGAAATGGATTTTTCTTACATCCACTCTACCGGTGTTAGCTTTCGTGTGAACATCTATTTCAGCCGAGGAAGACTGACTGGTTCTATGCGTATGATTTCAAAGCATCTTCCTAAAATGGACGAGCTTGGAATTCCTGAGGTGATGAAACAGTTTTTTACACAGCGTCAGGGGCTTATATTGGTGACTGGTACTACCGGTTCCGGTAAGTCTACCTCTGTTCAGTCGATGTTGGATTACGTGAATGATACTTTCGTTAATCATATAATTACGATCGAGAATCCTATTGAGCATGTATTTAAAGAAAATAAATCAATTTTCTCTCAGCGAGAGCTGGGTAAAGACACGTTGACGTTTACCAATGCTATTCATTCTGCCAGTCGTGAAGACCCTAATATCATCATGGTTAGCGAGATCAATGATCGTGAGGCCTTCAATGCGGTTTTAAACCTAGTTGAAATGGGACACTTGGTAATTGCTTCTGTTCCGACCAAGAATGTATTGCAAACAATTGAACACTTGGTTGCTATGTATCCACATGAAGAGCAAGAAATCATGCAGGATAGATTTGCTGAAAGTATGTCAGTGATTATGTCTCAGGATCTTCTGGACCGAGTAGATCAGCCAGGACGCGCTGCTGTTTTTGAAATTTTGGTTGGCAACAAAGGTACAAAGAATATTGTACGGCATGGCAGTCTCTCACAGCTACGAACCGCAATGGAATCAGGTTCTGAGGAAGGTATGATTACTATGGATGCTTATGCTAATCATCTTGCAGAAAACGGCATCATTGCCAAAGAAGCTGTGGCGCAATATGTTCCGTCTCAGGACTAAAGTCTTCTGACAACTTTAAAAAAGTTTTCAGTACTTTCAAAATATCTGTCTTCGCTCCTCATTTTCTTCGCTTAGCTTCAAAAGCTTCCTTCAGGGCACATGTCCCCTCAGGGTCTTTTTCGCGCGCTCGCAAAAATGCGTCACTCAACCATTTTTATTTGTGTGTGAGCCAGTGAATCAGGAAGTTAGCAACAGCTAGTAGTAGACCCGCATAGAAGTAGGCGGCGATATGTTCGACGTGTATTCCAATGCCATCGAAGGCCAGGATTTCGAGGCTGTATTTAGCGAGCCAGATCACCAGCATGTTTAGCACAAAGCTGAAAAGTCCTGCCGTGATCAAAAGTAGTGGGAGGGATAGCAGCTTGAGCAGAGGTTTGACTAGGCTGTTGAGTAATCCGAATATGAGCGCAGCAGCAAGGTAACCCAAAACGCCTCCTGTAATGGCGAAATCGCCATTGAGAATAAGCGAGATAAAATATAGCGCACCCGCGTTAGCCAGAAGATGTAATACAAAGCGTCTGATCACGACTAAAATTCTAGCACATTTTACCTGTAACTTGAATTTTAGTTTT
>JAJDCF010000032.1 GCA_029260955.1 Patescibacteria group bacterium
GTTCCGGTTTCGGCTCCAGGTAGATTTTCGGGTCTATAAACCTCATCCCGGAAGTCATCGAGCGTTAAGCCCAAAGCGGAAGCCGCCCCAAGTGGAATCAGAAGTACGATGCCGAATAGGTAATAGAGTAGTTTTTTCATGTATTAAATAAAGCCAAAGAAATCAATACTGGTAACGCCCTTAACAATGGCAAAGGCAAGTGACACAAAGGCAAAACCAATAAGAGTGAAGTATAGCATGGCTTTGGCTTTGGTAAGCATTTCTTCATTACCGTGAGCAATAATAAACATAACACCAGAAACGGTAAAGGCTATGAGTATTACGACGGATGTAAAACGAAATAGCTGGCGGATAATCTGAGGAATGAAATCAGTAACAATGTCCCCAGTAGGCACATTACCTGGTTGATCCGGTGCAATCAGAGTACGACGGACCCGGCTAACGGCCTCGCTGGCATCTTTCTGTGCCTTTGCAAAGCCTTCGTCAGCTGTAACATAAGGAGGTGACCCAGAACCTGGGTTATGGACTTGTATACTCTTATCGGCATCAAACTCCGTAAAGTCATATGTTTTATCTTTAGCCGTTTTTAACCTCGCATCTGCCTGCTTCTTCCTAGTACTGGATTTTGCAAGCGAGCTTACCTGCGTATTAATATTGTCATAAGCAATTTGCATATCATACTGATCACTCTCCATGGTGTTAATCAGGGCATCGACGTCTTTTTCTGCCTTGTTGTCTGCACTGGATTCAGGTACTCCGAAGGACTGAAGGTCCCCAGAATAAGTATTGATTGTATCATCTTTTTTATCGGCAAGCACATGGCCATGAAGAAGAACCAATAAGACAAGTGCGATCAGAACTGCGCTATTTTTTCTCATAATGTCGAGTAATTAAGAAAGCTTTATACTAGTCACAATCGAAACAATTCCATAAGCCGTAAGGGCAATGACCAGGCCAACCACCGCGTAAATAAGCGTTCTGGTTCCACGTGAATGTTTCTCTGTGTCGCCATAAGCCGTCAAATACATATAGCCACCAACCATAATCATAATAACTGAGAGTCCAATGGCCAAATTGATGGTCCAACCGATCACAAAAGGAATGATTTTGGCGAAGAGCACACTCGATTCTATGTCTGCTCCTTCAACACCTGCACCGGGTAATATTCCCGAACCAGCAGGTTTAGAAATTAGGCTCTGTGCAAGATATTTTGCCTGAGTGAGTGGCATAAGCTAAAACTAAAAAGTAAAGAATGTAGGATTGATGGTATACAAAATGACCGAGGCGGTGAACCACAGCACCATACCAATAAGTGCCTTTTTGATCATCTTCTTTCCCTCCGTAGCCTCATTTTCGCTAGCGCCATGAAGACTGATTCGAATACCACCAACGATTACTATGAGTATGACGAATCCAATGATTATTCCCGACATAAAGTTGTAAACCAGCCCCAAATAGCTATAGAGTAAGCCAAAAGGGCCTTGAGTTTCTTTGCCTTCCTCATAGGCCAGAAGAGCCTGCACGGGACCAGAGCTTGGTGGAACAATGGCTCCACCATTCCAAAGTTTATAGATGTTTCCAGACTCACCCGAACCAGTCGGATCAACCGAGTAGAGATCATAACCTGTTTTGCCACCAATTGGCTCTTGCAAAAAAATACAGTTAAAAGGGGCTCTCCATATATGGTCACCCTGATCACCTATTCCAAACGGCACTGCTTCGCACTCAGATGGAGAACTAGCGCAGGGGGGAAAATCCATATTAGTTGCGTTGGCGCAGCGACTCTTAAAGCTTGCTTCTGCAGGATTTGAGGGTTCCGTAGCCGATGAGCTACCACCTCCCTGCGCAAAAGCAATCGTATGCACAAGCATAAGCGTCATAAGGGCTAGCCCGAATTTTTTGAAGAATGACTTAACCATACATACTGGAAATAAGAAGTTGTACAAGCGTAACCATCACATATGCCAGAAGCGTAACAGCAAGGCCAATCAAAGCATATTTGGCATAGTTCTTTCCGTTTTCATACATCGTTTCGTTACCAGCCGAGGAGAGCATCATAAACCCCCCAACAGACAGCATAAGTACAGCCAGAGAACCGATAACCGTTGCCATAAAGCCAATGATACGTTCAAAAAAGTAGTTTATTCCCCCTCTAATCCAACTTTGCCGAGTGCTTCCCTTGATTGCATCATGAGTAACACCACCAAGGTCAAACATAAAGGTTTCGGAATCAATATCCTCACCGGGCGTAGGCTCCTGCGCATAGGCAACCGGAGCTTGCATCAAAAAAACGGTGGACATTGCCTGAAGTCCGATTACAAGAGCTAGAGCGATCAGAATATTTTTAAACATGTGACTTTTTCTTTTTATTGCACCAATTCTAGCAAAACTAGTCATTTTGAGCAATCATTCTTTTAACTGGATCTATGATCTTGAGCTTCAGCTCACCTTCGTGTTCATTAAAGCTTCCTGGTCGCTCTATAACTGGAATATCAGCCTCCACAGCAACTTCGCCATCGCTGATTCGAATCACGTCCTTGTCGATCTTGCCATATTCCTTACCGGCATTGTTGAAAGCGTTAACCGTGGTCGAAAGGTGATTGCCCACCTTATTCATATGATCTTGGTAGGCATTCAAATGCCGTCCCAAATCCCCCACTCTCTTCTGGATCTCAACTGCCTGCTTCTCAATCGTAAGCGCCTTAAGTGCCTGCATAACAGTTTGCAAATAAGCATAAAAAGTCATTGGGCTGACCAGAATAACGTGCTTCTTAAAGGCATATTCGATCAAATCATGTGTATTCACCTCCAGTGTGCCAATTTTTTGGCTTAATAGGTTGTAAAACACACCGTCCGCGGGAATGAACATGAATGCAAAATCGGTCGTATTTTCGTCGGGGCGAACGTATTTACTTGTTTCATCAATACGCTTTTTGAGATCACTCTTAAAGTCCTTCTCAAGGGCTGTCCTCTCGGTATCTGAGTTACATTCCATCATGGCATTGTAGTTCTCTAGCGAAAACTTGGCATCCACAGGGATTATCTTTTCACGTACAAAAATAGCTGCATCCACAATCTCACCATTCTTAAAGCCATACTGCATTTTGAAGTGGCTTGGTGGAAGCTGGTTAGAAAGCAGATTTTCTAAAAAAAACTCACCCAAAATTCCCCTTTGCTTAGGGTTTTTGAGGATGTTTTCCAGACTCTTCATTTGATCAGCAAAACCAAGAACCTGCTTACTGGTCGATTCCATTTTAGTTAAACTTTCGGCTACCGCTTTGCTTCCTTCCTGCATATCCTTAACCATTCTGGCAGTTGTCGCGAATTGTTTTTGAAGCCCTTCGGCAAGAACATCGCGCGATTTACTCATCTGATCGCTGATACTTTTGTCTTGAGCGCTAATTCCCTTTTGAATCTCAAAAAGGTGATCCTGAAGCATTTTCATTGCTTGGTCATCTGCAGGTTTCTCGAGCTTTTGAAGGATTTTATGACCTACAAAGGCAATGCCACCAAGTCCAGCGATGAGGAGGAGTGTATTTATGTCCATTCGTGAAAAATTAGGTACAGCTAAGTGTAACTGGTTTTGAAGCGAGAAGCTAAGGAAAATTCCCTACTTCTATTTTAAGCGAATGATTCCGAGTAATGCGGAGGGGTCGACAATTTTATACACATCACTGGCACCACTATCTATTTCCTGAAAGTCCAATTTCTTGGGGTCATATACGGCTATAGCGCCACGTTCATGATCATTTGCATAACGCAGAGGATTCAGATCACCTTCTTCATCATCCCTGATTAATTCATTCTCTGGGGAGCAATAAACAATTCCAGGTTCTGATCCGCTAACCGAAGTGCCAATTTGGTCGCCGTTAAATCCACTATAAACAAGATCATCTCTGTAGAATGGAAGCCTTTTAAGGGCGTCAATTAGAATCTCACCTTGTGATTGGGTGTCCCATCCCTCTGAAATATCCACATCATAAACAGCTGCGTCAGCCAGAGACGAGTCAATGGACTCCCGCGATAAACTAACATCCACCTGAGAGCGGACATCACGCGACACCTTATGCTCTGCACTCATAGAGCTTGGAGCTGCATCTGGACCCTGTATCTCCTTTGATGATGGACTGCTATCAGCCATACTTAACAATATAATGATATTGAATTATTATATCATATTTATCCGCAGCCGTAAAACAAAAGCTAGTCCTGAGATTTAGGTGCTCCGGGCTGCTCCTCCAACTCTTCCATGATTTCCTCGGACAACACCTGCAAATCCAGCATGGTTCTTTCAAAGGGTCTTCGTTTCGGTGCATGCATGAGAACACTATCGATAGCGCTTCGTAAAAAATCAGCCCGCTCAATAAATTGCATATAATCTGGGGAATCACAATGATTTACGAATCCCTGAAGTAATTCATGCAGCCTCTTCACAGTTGTAATGCGACGATCACGCACATGATCGATTAGCATTGAAACGAAACCTGATTTAAGTGGGGAACCAGAATGTTCAAGCTTATTGCCAAGGAGTACAAAATCAATAACTTTTTCATCCTCAGTTTTTGCTGCATACGACCCGTCGACAGACATAGATAATATAATTTAATGGAGAGTTATAATACCTAAAAACCCTGAATTGTCAAATGCCGCTACATAGAACCCTCTGCCGCCATGTCTCCGCTCAAGGCTAGCCGCAGTTCACACAATCAGCAGTATCGAAGAATTCATAATAGGCTTGAATCTTCAGAAGATCATCTACACTGACCGTATCTGAAAGTGACCACGTATTACAACTGACATCAGAATCTCCATCCTCACATCTAAAGCCAGTCCCCAGGAATGCAGCAACAAGGTTATGAGTTGGATTTTTCTTAAGCCAAATCTTAGCTCCAATTATGTAGAAATTTCCATCAACCCCCCAAATCATAGCCAATCTACTTGGCCCGCAATCAGCAGCGGTAAAGAATTCACCAAGAAGTCCAAGACCGTCGTATTTTGGATCAATTGGGTACAAAGGGCGACCAATATCAGTAACAATAAACCCAGCAGTACATAGGGCTGGAGGCAACCTGGGACTTGAATCTGGCTCAACAACCGGGATAACGACTAACTCTACAGCTTCGACAGGCGCTTCATCAATAACCTCTATCGGTCTGTCCACAGTAACCACTATCTGCTCCACGACATTCTCTTCGATCTTATCAGAAATACTTTCAGCTTGTTCCTCCATACTAGCCTGATCCACCTTAATGCTAACATCCTGCGTTAGATAATTCGCTCTACTTATAGTAAGGACAACAATTATTAAGCCAAACAGGATCGCCATAAAATGAATGGACCTGTGCACGTGGTTTTTTAATGGAGCTGGCATGGGTGAATTGGGTTATTATGGGGTACCTTACTTAGTCTGCCGGATTCGACGACCTATAACAAAAGCAGTTATTGGTGGCGCAAGAAGAACCACATTTATTGGCCAACTGGCGGGCCATTCGGCATCAAAAGCAATCAAGAGTCCAAGTGAAACCAGTCCAAGCACTATTCCGATGAACCCTGGAAGTACGAGGAGCCAGAAGGCGGCTCGGCGGCTTTTTTTGATGAAGATGATTCCAAAAACGGCCAATACATTTTGAAACATCAGAAAGCCATAGCCAACCACTATTGTGGCAAACCAGGCAATGGTACTGTTAAGGCTTACTCCCGCTTGCCAACCCATGGGGTCACTCGTAATTGATTGGAAAATACTGAGGGCAGGAGCCACAAAGATCAAGCTTATAAGCACAGAAATACCTAAAATGATTCGATATTTTGGTTTCATTGGTGATTTTTGGCTAATGCTAAGGCGGGTTCCACAATAAATTGCTTGGCCCACTGTTTTCGACCCTCATCGTGCCGTATATAATAAGCTGCAACCGGACCAAGCTTTTCGTAAGTCGCAATAAATGCTCTACCTAGTGGATTCTTCCGTAAGGTCTGATCTCGGAATTTTCTGAGGGCTGTAATCTCATCATTAAGTGGTGTTCCGTAAACGGCAGTTGCAATAAAACAATCCTCAAGCATTGAATCAATTTCATTCTCTTCCCCTTGCTGTGTCTGCCTTCCGGTTTGTCCGGTGCGAACCATTTCTTCCCTCCATATAGTGTTCCAGCTTTCTGCTTCCTCATCAACCGTAGGACTAGAATCGCGGAGCGGCACACTTGAATCTCCATTCTGGAACCATTTATGGTCTTCTACTTCATTTCCCTCTAGGACTTCTCCAACCCAAGGATCCAAAACAAGTGCATCACCCCATGTGTCAGGCTCCTGAGTAATCGCATCTGGAGGCAAGCCCCAGACCGTAAAGCTGTGAGAGCGATTTTCACCGGCTTGAATGTAACGAACATGCTCATCTACTCCTGCTTTCTTTAGTATGTAATAAACAACAATCGAATTCTCCCCGCAGTTGCCATAGCCCTTTGACCATGAAACATTGGCCTGATTGTAATATTCATCTCCGTAGCTTGGATCGTTTCGCACCCAGGTGACCGCTAGCCATGCGTAAACCGGTCTGCTGAACCATTCAGAACTATTGGAATTGATTAGCCTGTTGTCCACTGTCTCGGTTAGCCATTCTGCAATCTCACGTCTGGCTTCCGGACTGCTGTCGGTATTGTATGAGTCTCTAACATGCTTGATGACATCGCCAAGAGAATCTTCGTTAACATCCTGAGGATCCCCTGCTCTAGCGTCATGAGTGCCTAAGCTGAATAACAGGGTGACGACTAGGCAAAATAGGCTTATCTTTTTATTCATGGCTACAGTTTACAGATTAATTACCCGAATTCCAATTGAGACATTGATATATTCTGCACAAACAAAAGAGGTCTAGGCACTACGACATACTTTTCCAAAATAGCCATACACCCATAGCAATTAAGAATAAGGCGCTAACAGATTGCTTCTTTTTGAATCTTTGCGCTTGCTTATGAATATGTTCAGGGAATCCAATTTTCGAAATTCCTTTTATTACAGTTGACCAGCCTAGAATGGTAATGAAAACCTCCCAGCTGTAAATCCAAACATTGTGCAGAATTACTGTCACTAAGCCCATTAGCAGGGTTATGTAGCCGGTAGATATGACAAAAGCTTTATCATCAGTCATCTCGATTGTTTTGCCGAGTTGTCCTGTAACAATAAACAGTGCTCCAAAGATTATGAAGAAACTGCCCCAAAGCCTTGCTAAGAATATTGTGATATCCATTTTTTTGTTGTTATATTTGTTAAATCGATTCTAATTTAGCACGAATCACAAGGCTTATAAAGAAAGCTCGACGATCACCCTAAAAGCAAAGTGAAGAGTTTGACACACATGTCTGTGTATGCTATTATATTAAGTGAAATTCACACCTTAATTTCCACATAATATGGCTAAAGCATCCGAACAACCCAGAATGAATTCAGAGAAAAGAAAGAAGATTGTAGAGCTAGTTGACGCTATACTTGCGAATGGCTCTGAAGCAGAAATTCAAAGACTGCGGGATTATGCTGATAATCCTGATACAGCTACAGCCGAAAGCATGATAATTACTCAAAGACTACTCCTAGACCATGCAATAGGTTCTGGCGGCAATCAGTCGAATTATACAAAGGGGCCAAAAACCTCAGAAGGTCGTCAAACACCTCCCAAACCTACTCTGGATCAACTAGATCAAATTCAAAGATAGAGCCCTAGTCATCAAATTCCAATTGAGTGAAGTAGTTTCTTGGCTTTTTTGAGGAAAGGTGAATTTATTCAATTATGGGTTTGACACTATCAACAGACTATGTTAAAAATATATCCTTATATTGCCCTCTTACTATTTAGTTATGCCAGCGAAAAATGGTCCAACAGGTGTGGAAGTTGATGGTCACGCTCAGCAAAAGAAAATTAGGAAATTCCTGGAGACTTGTGGCTGTCCCGTACCCGAAGGTGCCTCAGAAGAAGATATTGATGCGATAGCTATCGCATTTATTCAGAAATCCTTTCCCAATCTCAATCTTAGCCTTTCTCCAGAGTCTTCCATGCAAGTGGTAAATATGATCTGTAAGAGGTTTAGCAATGGTGCGGCAAAGCAGGTATTGGATGGCGTCTTAATTAAGCTTGAGGAGCAGTTACATTCAATTTCAGATCTTGAAACAGCTCTAGACTTAGCACAGGAACTTCGAGGGCTTTCAATAAATCCAGCTGGTGTAACGGATTTTATGCTCAGAAATCGCAAGCTGACTGACTCAATGGAGTTTTCGAACCTATCTGACGCCGTGGTCAGGGTTATTAAAGCGGCTTCGGCTAGCCAAAATGTTGTATTGCCACGGGTATTGATGCTTGCTACAAAAAATGAACTTCTTAATGAGGCAAAGGATTTTGATGTGCTTTGCAAACTTCTTGAAACTGGCATTTATCCAACGCCCAATGTGTTCTCGCAGCTCCGCGATATGGCTGATGAGCAATTGGAGCGCGAATTCCTTCAAATGCTTCACGAAAGAATGGATCTGATTAGGACGGATGAGAAGATCAATACAGATGATGCGATCGATCTTGAACTTTATTATAACTACCTGAATGTTCCTATCAGTTACGAGCAATTCGGTAATATGATGAAGGCGATCAGCGATGATGAGATACCTCCCATACCGCCACATTTTACGCCATTTCGAATTTCAACCAGAGGTGTAGAAGTTCTAACTGAGGATATCGACCACGAAGCGACCAAAGGTATACTGGATGGCTTGTCAGAAGCTTCTCGCGTCGAGTCTGCGCGCTCTTTTTTACAGGGTCTGCCTCACATGTCTAAGAAGGAAATGCCTGTTGATAAAAAATATGAAATGATGGGCTCCATATCGATAGCCTTGGGCGATAAAATGGAGAAGGCAGGCATGGTTGAAGAGACTCTTTCTAGCCCATTCAATGAAACAAACGTATTGAGTGAGACAGAAAAGATTCTAAAATTAAATCCTTCCTATCAGAAGATTACTTGGCTCAATTACGCACGATTTGCGCTGGGCCAGTTTATCAAAAAGGGCGAGGAATTAATGAAAGACAGCAAGCTAGTAAGTGACGAGCGAAATATGGTACTGGCTAATGTGGCTAAGGCAAAAGAGCTTGGCGGAAAATGCGTAGATGCTTTTATGGCAGATCTTGACCCCGTAATGGATAATTTCACCGAAGATCCAGAAGGCTATAAGCATATTTATGTTATTCATGACATGCTGATGGAGTTTGAATTTAAAAGTAGACACTCAGAAAAAGATAAGGAACAGTATCGTAGAATATCGGATGCAGCCTATACAGTCAGTTTTGCCCGTGTTGAAGCTCTGAGTGATGAGGACATTGAAGATGTCTTGAGAACCGCTTCCATTCACTTCTTTAGGGCTGGTGTTAATACACCAGGTGCTAAAAAGAAGCTCTGGGAGTGCCTACTACATCAGACATTGCTAAACTCTCCGGCGATTGCTGAGGACGTGACCAGTGGAAGAACTGAGGTTGCCCTGCAGGCAGCTCATGGACTTTATCAGGAATATATCTCTGATCAATTGGCCAAGAACCTTGAGCAGGAACAGTACCTGAGCGACGACTTCGGCTCATTCCTACGCGAGGCCATTTTGGCGGAGGTTAAGGATGTTGTAGGCAGACTTAGGGGATACATTGGTGGTGTAGGAAAGCAGTTAAGAAAGAAAGGGCAAAGCGATGAGTTAAAAATGCAATTTCAAAGATTTAAAGATTCACTTACTAAGAAAATAGAGGAATACGAACGGGGGGCGCAAAAAAGACAGGAGCGCGGCAGAGAGTTTTCATCTCCTGCTTACGCAATAAAGATGCTGGCAGGCAGCTGTAAGTATCACAGTACAGATAACAGAACTATCAACAAACTTTCCAAAATTCCAGATCTTTCTGAATTTGAAAAAAAACTAATGGAAAATCTACAACAGAATGTTGCTGCTTGTGCTCAGCTCCTTGGATTACCACAAGAGCTGTTGAGTCGATCAGGCATGGCTTATGCTCCAAATGCTGGCTATGATGCCGTCGAAGAGGGCTTCGCTGAGGCTATGAACATCCTTAGTAAATTGGTTGATAAAGATCTTCCGGAATACAGCAAATACATGAAAGAGCGTAAAGCAATGGAAGCCGAGCACATCATGGAAAAAACTCGGCGAAAGAACGAAATTTACTCTGATTACCTTGAAGAGCTGGAAGAAGAGGGGTTGGATTATGATCCTGCTGAGTTCCATCAACGGGCGCGTCCGGTTGTAAAGCAGATCGATCAGGAATATTCAGTAAAATACAAATCACTCCGAAAAGCCTTTGAGGCAGAAATGGGAGATTCATTTAAACTAGTGACTCAGGCACAGAGAATGCGTGATCGTCTGGAAGATCTGCATGGTGCTCTATCGCCGCTTGATGAAGTTAAACAAGAGGCGTTAGCCCCTGTCACAACGCAACTCGATAAGCTTACTTATCGTGATTTGGGTAAAGATGAATTTGAATTCATACCCTCAAAGAAGCGCGGCGACATGATAAAGGGTTGGGTAACTGGTGATTGTTCCAAAAACGCCTCTCATGGCAGACAGCTCTGTAACAAGGGCTTCGTCAATTATCGTGTTTATAAGACGGTAAATGGCGAAAGAGCCTGGGTGGGCAATGTTTACGTTCTGGATGCATATTGGGGTAGTTCAGAAAAGGCAGGTCAACCAGTGATACTATTTGATGCCATACAGATAAATCGTTCAACTCAGATCAATAGCAACCTGTACGTACAGGGTATTATTGATGCTTTTGCAAAAATCGCACAGCACAACAACTATGCCTTTATTACTTCGAATCAGATTCATACCACAGTGGCAGATTACTTGGTTTCTAATACGCCTCAGATAAGAGAGGCGTATATAAGACTCACTGAAGAAAACGCCAATCTTCCAAAAGATGGCGCTCATGTTGGCATATCAGATGAAAGTGCAAAAAAAACTTTTCAAGCCCTGAATATAGGTGGTCAGACTTTTAAAGTTTTGTGGTCCCATCCCGATACAGAGCCAGTTGTAGATCTACAAGAGCTAAAGGAGCTTCTTGGCCAGGCTGTCGATGAAGAAGTCATAACTTCTCTGCTAAAAAAGGCGGAAACAGATCCCTTTACTTTTGGCTTGAACTTTCAATCCCAAAGAGGCTATGAACACTTACAAAGACTGCAGTCAGATCCAGCGAAATTGAAACTTTATGTAACCTTGATGGATCGCTATTTTGGCTATAGGGCTGCCCAGGCAATCCTCGCTAACGAGGCTGACTTGGAACTACTCGGTCAATTTGATCAACTTGGTGAGGACTATGCTGAACTAGCTCTACAGTTTCTATATTCAGGAAGAAGGGCAGTGCATTTCTTTTTAAGAGATGTACTTACCGCTACTAAGGATGCCGATGAAGAGACAAAGGCCCTTTATAAAAAACTACTCTATAACCAGACAATACTGCGACCGGAGCAGATTGAAGAAGTTAAGCCTCTTTATGGCTCTTTCGATAAAATTGAAGCTGGTTCATTACTTTTAAGCACTTACCGAAGATGCTCGAATTTTGGCCTTAGTGGTATGCAAAAGCTGGCCGAACTAATTGATGCGGGCAGCTTGGGTACTGATGACAAGTTCATATTGAATGAGCTGACCAACTCCACATTCCTAACTGAGGGCTATGATCTTGAAAGAGTTGTCACGAGCCTCAAACGCTTCTCAGAATTTATGCCAAGCGATACTTCGGCAGTCCTGGATCCTTCGTATTTGGCTATTCTGCTGCGCGTCAGAACATTTAAGGATCCCGAAGAACTAGAAAGGTTTGTTGATGCTTTTGACGTTGGAGAGGTATTACAAGATGATGAAAAAAATGCCATTCTAGGCTATGCGGGCAAAATTATATATGACCGACGTCATAATCAATTTACGCCACTTGGCGATGTATTTAAGGTTATGCTGGCAGCTGATCTATTTGAACGTCAGCATGGTGACTCTGACCAAAAAAAGCAACAAAACCTCTTTAATACCAAAGCCATATTTACAAGGCTTATGACTGACCCCGATTCCTTGCCGGATTTCCTGGCAATGATGGAAAATTTGAAAACGTGCGGCAGATTGGAGGAAAGGATTGTATTACTTGGCCACCTTCTAAGCAGAAAGGCCTCCTCTAAAAAGCTAGCACTTATTAGCGGCGTGGATGATCAGGATATCGAAAAAATGTATTTCTATCTTGCAAATCTCGATAACGCTATGATTGAAGACGATGAAACACTTGAAACATTGCACGCCAAATTCATCAGAGAAAAATATGAAGAGTCGGGTGTAGAGAGGCTCAAAAATATCGATCAATTGATCAAAACGGGTGAAGATTTCGGCTTCGTGAAGAAGGGGCAAGAGAGTATATTGCAGAGCTTCTTTGATCTGAGCAATCTAGCTTCGATGGACCATGTACAGGAAGGCGAGACGGAAAGGATCAAGAAAAAAGATTTGGATGAAGGAGTACCCACAGGATACGCTGGACTTGCTGAATTCATGGGTGACCAACGTAGCGTTTTCACATTACCCTATCATAAGTAATACCTAATTAATCCCAACCATGCCACACTTTGGAATGCAGCTAGTTCTAGCTCCGCGAATGGAACTCAGGCAACAGCTAGCAATGAGACTCGAAATGAGGCTTGAACAGCGCCTTGAACTCAGCTTGCGCCTGACGCTGCAGCAGCATCAGCTCATGGGAATTGATGGTGTAGATGACCCCATGAGGGTGAGATATTTTGAGGTTCCAAAGAAGGGAAGGGGCAAGAAGAAAATGCGCGCTATCGCAAAGATATATGAAGGGGCCGGCAACAATCATGATGCAGCAATTGATGAGGCCTTAAACTGGGAGCAGTTTCGGAAGTTGGGCTTTGAGACGCCCGAAATACTTGGACTACTAAAAAGCCAGGACCAGAGCTACTTGCTAAGCAAATTCGAGGACAAGGCTGCCAATTTTGCCACCCTTGTTTCCGATCCTAAGATTCTAGCCAAGTTCATAAAGCACTCCAAGTCAGCGTCAACCGATGTTTCTACCGAAGAACTCTTCTCGCGTTGTGGCACTGAACTTGCCCGCTTGCATCTATCAGGCATTGATAAAGAGAATTTTTGCCCACGAAATATAATGATTCGTTTGGATCCAGAGGGATACATTATACCAGTTCATACTGGCTTTTCTCGTGTTAAATTTGGTTCTGAGCCGCTCAATGAAAAACAAAGAAATAGCTCACTAGAGGCTGTAATGAGGGAGTTTGCAAGGCTCACCGAAGTGACTAAAACACAGCTAGCTGCCTTTGCCGAGGGCTACAGTCGATATGAGACCCTTACCTTCAAATATGAACCAGGTGAGGTCGTTCGCGCTCTGCGAGACAAACTATTGGCTACTTTGAGTACAGGATTACCGGATGGAATTGATGCCGATGCTGATAAGGGCGATGAGGAAGGAGTCGAAGAGACATTTCCATCACTTTCAGATAAATTTGAACAAATTGCCCTTGAAGCACCGGAGTATAAGGGAGAAAACTGGAAGTCAGACAAATACCTCCAAGATATAAGAAAAAAGTGGCATGAAGCGGTTTGCAGCCTCTTGCCAACGGAGGATGTTTGCTACAAAGAAGCCCGAACTCACAAGCTCATTCAGGCCTTGTTCAGGAAATATGTGCTCGAAGGCAGTGTAGCGATAGGTGATGCTGCTGAGCTTGAGGATGATGAACTCAGAATGGACCCCGGTAACGCTTCAAAGCTTACTAAAGCGATCTTTAAAAAGTACAACATTCCTAAGCTTGGTGCTCTGAATCAAACCCTTTGGACATCTATGGCACTGAGGACCTACAGACAACTGCCGCCCAATTGTAGCCACGCTGATATGCAGAAGAAAATGCGGAAGCAATTTCGCGGGGCCCCAGAAAGAAGGACAATTGCGAAATATATGAATCAGCTAAAGTCTGCTGGAAAGATTCCTACTCTGGACAGCAAGCTATTACGAAAAGCCTATGACTATTCTAATCAACAGCTAGAAGCGGGAGATATCCTAACAGTGGAAGCCTGCTCCGAAGAGCTTCAGCTGCCTGCTGATCAGATAGAGTTTGTGATAGACAACTGCAAGCGTAATTATCTGACCTCAGCAATTGAATCACATGTTAAAGGTGAAAATGAAATTGATGTTCCTACCCTTTCAACCCAACTCGACATGGATTCAGACGCTATAATAGAGACCATCGTTGCTCGAGAACCAGAATACAAGGATCGCATCATGTCTGTACTAGAAGAACCAGAGGAAAACGAGGAACCAGAGTCTGAACCAGCTGAAGATAATGAGGTTCAGCAGCCGCAGCCTGGAACAGACAATGAAGTATTGGAGGATCAGCTTGCAGCATTAATTGATAATAATCCCCATCTTACAGATCAGGAATTAGCCGATATGTTAAGTATTGACGATAATACGACCCAGGCGCTCTTACATAATTTAAAAGTGCGATGTGCCGTGGATGAACATAGACAAAGAGTTTGCCGCTTAGTCATGAGTCAGCCTGGCATTGACGATAATGGGATTATGGAAGAGACAGGACTTTCCATTACCACAATTCACCTGGCCCTTCGTGAAGCACTACTCAGAGGAGAGATACGAGAGTAATCATTAAATGATCTCCAATGAGATCACTAACCATTTCATCATGACTACAAACAAAGGATTCGGAAGTATTGGAAGAAGGGTACTAATAGATGCAATAGATATAGTCCTACCGGCATTTGCAGAAGACAAAGAGGCGGCTACAGAATTCGCAAGAACATTACTAGAAGACATACTGGAAGGTAGAAATAAAGATTTGAAAGGACGCTTTCTAGCTAAGGTTGAAGAACT
>JAJDCF010000033.1 GCA_029260955.1 Patescibacteria group bacterium
CCATGAGCAAAAAGCACCCCAATTACGTGCACTTCGAATACCTGGATGAAGAGCTACAACACGTATACGCCATTACCAATCTGGTCATCGGGCGGGCAGGAGCCAACTCCATTTACGAACTGGCCTATCTGCAAAAGCCAAACATCATAATTCCACTCGGAAATGCCGACCAACTTAATAACGCTAAGTATTTTGAGGAAAAGGGTGCGGCCATTGTTTATAAAAAAGGGGACAGGCTCTTTGATTTAACACATAATTTGTGGCAAAATAGGGCTCTCCAAGACGAGATGAAGAAATCACTAGCTAAAATTTCCGGGAAAGGAGGAAGTGATGAAATAGTTAAGATTATTTTGAATTCATGAAGATTGGGATCAATGCAAGATTCTTGCCACTGCCCTACACCGGAATAGGAAAATATTCCTATAATTTGCTCAGTGCTTTAGCGCAGCTGGATGAAGAGAACCAGTACTTTCTTTTTACGCCGCAGTTGGTAGATTTTCCGTTGCCTGAAAACTTCAAGCAAATCCGCGTGCCGGAAAAGGATTATAAATCCCCCAGCCTGCGAAAAGCTCATTGGGAGTACAACCTTATTCCCGAAGAAATGAAGAAGTGGGAGATCGACATGGCTCACTTCCTTTATCCCAGTAACCCACTGATGAAGCTGGGCATACCCACCATCGTTACAGTTCACGACATGATCCCCTGGCGGCTACCGGGCTACAACAAGCTTCTGCGCTCCAAGCTTTATCATATGCACGCCAAGTGGGCTCTAAAGCGAGCCGACCACATCATCACTGTTTCTGATTTTTCAAAGGGAGAAATCCAGAAGATCGTAAAAACTGAGGACAAAAATCTCTCCGTCACCCCTCTGGCACCACCGATTACACACTATGACTGCATGCCTCCGGGGCTGAATTTAAGACGTAAGTTTTTGCTCTATGTGGGCGGCTATGACGCTCGCAAAAATGTGCCGATGATGATGATCGCTTATCAAAAATTTATCGCGAACTATTATCCCATCGACCTAATTTTGGTTGGTGGAAAGGGTAAGGACCTAGAGGAATTCATAACAGATGAATTCACCGAAAAAGTCGCCGGCCGATTCACAGTAAAACCAAAAGGTAAGGTTATTCTTACCGAATCACTGCAAGATTCAGAACTTTGTGCCCTTTATAAGCAGGCCATTGCATTAGTTCATCCATCAAATTACGAAGGTTTCAATTTGCCGCTTGTAGAAGCCATGAAACACGGACGCCCATTGGTGATTTCTGACATTCCTGTGCACCACGAGGTCGCTGGAAACGCCGGTTTTTACGTGGATCATAGCTCAGAAGATGCTTTTGGTATCGGGCTTCACGAATTTTTGAACGACTCCAAAATACAAAAGGAATTGTCTGAAAATGCCGCCATGAGAGTGAAAGATTTTGACTGGAAGCATGCGGCTCAGCAGACTCTGGATGTGTACAACCTATTTATGTAGTAAAATAGAGCTACTATGTCAGTGAAATTCATAATCTTCATCATCATTCAGATTGCAATCTTTACCTTCATGGTAGAGATGCTTCGCAGAATTGCCATGAGGCATCGTGAATACCCCCTAGATGAAAATAGGGAAACATTGCCTTTCGGCTTTTTGCGATTGAGTCACATCGTAGTGATGCTAATTATTGGATATATCATATGGGTGCTTTTCTCACTCTGGCTTTATAATTTCTTTATTGGGGACATACTATGAATCACGATAAAATTGCCGTCCTGGATTTTGGAGGACAATACGCTCACCTTATTGCTAACCGTGTTCGCCGTTTGGGCGTTTATAGCGAAATTGTGGATAACGAAATTTCTGCAGACAAACTTTCTGAGTACAAAGGCATCATTCTTTCTGGTGGACCAGATAGCGTGAACGATCCGAATGCGCCGATGTGTGATCCCGAAATATTCAAACTTCCCATTCCAATCCTGGCCATCTGTTACGGTCACCAGCTCATGCAACACACCATGGGGGGTCACGTCGATAAGGGGGTCACTAAAGAATACGGTTTTGCATCTCTACAGGTAAAGAAATCTGAGGGGATTCTCACAGATTTCCCTGACAGCTCCCGAGTTTGGATGTCTCATTTTGACATAGTTAAAGACATGGCCGATGGCTTTGAAATCATCGGCGAAACGGAAGATTGTCCTACAGCTGTTATCGCCAATTTTGACAAGAATTATTTCGGAATCCAATTCCATACAGAGGTAACGCATACCGAAGAAGGCATGAAGCTCCTCGATAACTTTCTGAATCTCTGCAGTGTGAACCGCGATTGGAGCATTAAACAGTTCATAAAAGATGAGATCGAGGTGATCAAAGAAAAAATCGGCGACCAAAAGGTCTTCTTACTCGTTTCAGGTGGAGTCGATTCCACCGTTTGTTTTGCCCTTCTCGAAAAAGCCCTTGGTCCAGATCGAGTATACGGAATGCTCGTTGACACGGGCCTTATGCGCCACAAAGAAGCCGAAAAAGCCAAAGAAGCTCTGAATGCGGCTGGCTTTACTAATCTACATGTGGCAGACAAAAAAGATTTATTCTTAAGTCGCCTCAAGGGCGTTTCTGACCCCGAAGCCAAACGAAAAATCATTGGTGACCTCTTTTGGGAAGTTAAAGAAGACGTCGCTGAAGAACTTGGCCTCAATCCAAACGAATGGATCATGGGACAAGGAACAATTTATCCAGACACCATCGAAACAGGTGGAACCAAGAATGCCGATATAATCAAAACTCATCACAACCGAGTTGATTTGGTGCAAGAAATGATCGCTGCCGGAAAAGTGATCGAACCCATTGCAGAACTCTACAAAGACGAAGTCCGCGAACTTGGCGAAGAACTCGGATTGCCTCACGCACTCGTTTGGAGGCACCCATTCCCGGGGCCAGGTCTAGGTGTGCGTATTCTGTGTACCAGCCAGGAAGAAGTGGCCGCAAATGTCGACTATTCCGAACTCAGCAATAAAATCACCGATTTCGTCAAAGAAAAATTCAACCAAGAAATGACTGCCAAAGTTCTGCCATGCAAATCAGTTGGCGTACAAGGTGACGAGCGAACATACCGTCATCCGGTTGCCCTGTTCACAGAAGGCCACGATTGGGAGGAGTTAGAAAAAATTTCCACCGGAATTACCAATAATTTTGCCGAAGTAAACCGTGTAATGCTCACTTTGCACGGCGAATCAGGTGATTTCAAACTCAAGCTCGCCGACACCAGTGCCGATCGCGTCGAAATCCTGCAAAAAGTAGATGATGCTGTCACTCAAATCATGGAAAAAGCTCCTGAAGACTACGGAATTTGGCAATTTCCTGTCGTTCTTGTGCCCGTCAGCACGCAGGCCGGTAGCGAATCCATCGTCCTTCGTCCCATCGTCTCAACCGAAGCCATGACTGCCAGTTTCGCCAAAATTGACCAAGCAGTTCTTACCAAACTCACTGAATCCGCTTCCTCTGAATCCTCAATTTCACACATTTTCTACGATCTCACTCATAAACCTCCCGGCACAATTGAATGGGAATGATGAGGATCGATTTACTAAATTCTTAAATTGCCCCCTAGTACTCCTCCGGGGTACTATCATTTTTGGTAGCTTTTTTCTACCATTTTTGATAATGTCCTCTACCCCCTATGTGTCACTAACCTCAGGCAATATGCCAAAGAAGAAACAACTAAATATTAAACTCGATGAAGAGTTATATGAAATGGTAAAGCTAAAGTGCAAACGAAACTTTGGTATCGGCACTAGCTCGCTTATCAAAATGTTTTTAAGGGCTTTTGTAACCCAAAAAGGTATCGGTTTCTACGTTGGTGATGATGACATTTGTCATCTCTTTTACCGATGGCTTGGGAAGAAAAAACTCGAACAGGGTCGCGATAAAAAGTGTGTGCCTTTATCAGGCCCTCGTCTAAAAGACATATATGATTTGAATGACACGCCAAACGAACGCCGAAGATTTCACCAAAAAACCTTACGTACGCTATAAAACAAGTTTTAGATTAGTTTATTAGAAAACATTTGCCAATTCAGTCAATTTATGATATAAATTAAGCCTGTTAGCTTATTTTTTCCTGTGCCAAAAAAGAATAATTCCACTAAAAACTTAGGACCACTCGTTGAACTTGCACAAGGTGGTGATACCGAGGCCTTCGGAAAGATTTACGACGCCTTGGTTAAGCCGGTTTACCGCTATATCTACTACCGAGTCGACAAAAACATTTCCGAGGATCTCACCGAAGAGACTTTTTTGAAGGCATGGAAAAATCTTTCTAAATATAAGGCCGGAAAGCATCCTTTTTCCTCTTGGGTATTCAGAATCGCGCATAATCTTGTTTGCGATTATTACCGAAAAAACGAAGTATCTTCCGAAATTGATGACAGTTTTGCCGACACAAAATTAGAGTCAAGCCCTTCATATAGTATCAATCTCAAGCTAAATGAAGTTAAATTGCGAAAGGCAATCAACAAACTTCCCGAAAACTATCAGCAAGTCATTCTTCTAAAGTATATAAATGAGGAAGACAATGCCTTCATTTCCAATGTAATCGGAAAGTCCGAAGGAGCAGTCAGAACCCTCCAGTTTAGGGCTCTAGAAAAGCTTCGCGGCATCTTGGACGAAAAAAAAGAAGATTTTTGAAACAAAAACTGATTTATTACGTTCTAACTAGTGCGAAACCACGTATTATGGACAACTTGGACAAGGAACTGCACAGAATGTCTAAAATTGAGCCCTCTAAGGGCTTTGTTAAGGCATCCAAGAATCGCCTGATGCAACAAATCGCTTTGCATCAGAATGAAAGCTGGTTTCAAGCCTTTCTTAAAAAGCTTGGCAAAGTCAACGTACCAGAGGATTTTATGGCTATAGCTAAGATGCGCCTCATGCGCAGTATCACCAGCCGACCTCAGCCTATTAAGGTAAAACTTCATGGGTATGCACTCTTCCTTAGTTACACTAAAAAAGCAGTGGCCTCAACAATGGTCATGCTTATTGCTGTTACCTCTACTCTTTTCTTTGTAGAGGGAAATTCCGTTGTAGTAGCCTCTGATGATTCTTATCTGGAAGTTATTTCCGGAAGTGCATCTATCAAACACGCAGATCTAATTGCTTGGGAAGATATCAACGAACTGATTGAAGTGCAGGAAGGCGACCTAATTAAAGTGGAGGAAGGTTCTGAAGCCGTAGTCCACTTTTTTGATGACTCAGAACTTCGCTTAGGCGAAAACAGTGAATTCCTAATTAGCCAACTCGCCGTCAGTCCAGCATTTGGGCGCCAAGCGGTCATCGAGGTTTTCATTCATACGGGAACAGCTTGGGTTCAGACTCTCAACGTAGAAGATGGCTATGCCGGCTTCACCCTGAATACCCGAGACGCCATTCTTACCGCCCAAAACGGAACTTTCAACGTTGCTACAGACATAGGAGAGCCAACATCAATCTTTGTACTTAATAATAAGATAGAGCTTACCAGCCTTGCAGCCGAGACCAGACAAGCCGTTGATAACCTTAGGCTTTCAGCCAACGAAAAGGCCAGTATTTATACGGTAAGCGGCAGACCAGTAGTAACTACCGACACGATTACTCAGCAAGACCAATCAAATAGCTGGGTTCAAAATAACCTTCGCCGTGATCACGAACATTTAACAGCCCTTCGCGAATCAGGAATCCATCGAATCACCCAAATGGCCGGAACTCTGCCAGGTCAAATGCTTTATCCCATCAAGCAAGCAAAGGAACGTCTAAAATTGGTCCTCAGCTCAAATTCAGACCTAGATGTGCAGATTGAGATTGCCAACAGAAGACTGAATGAAGCCATTGTTCTGTTTGAGGTGGGCGAGCTGCAAAAAGGTCGCGAAGCTCTAATGGCCTACCAAAGCATGGCTCGCCAAATCGCAGACGCAAAAGGTAATGAAAAGCTAGCCAATCGACTGATTGTACCTCATCAAAAAGTCCTAACAGCAGAACTTCCAAATGACATTTCTACAGGACTTGTTAAAGAGGCTCTGCATCAAACCGCTGAAATTCTAACCAATGACCCAATTGAACTCGAAAGAGTACGACTGGCTAATTCTGTACAGCGTCTTCAGGACGTTACAATTCTTGTAGAGGCAGGCAATACTGATGCGGCAAAGGAAAGGCTTACAAGTCATCAATTGGCTATTAGCGACGCTCTAGCTGTCGCAGAAGAGATCGAAGATGAAGAGCTAAAGAAAGTGGTTCTGCAAGAAATCCTTGCACTACGACAAGAGGAACTTACATTGCTTGATTCACTTTCTGAAATGTTGGCGAGAGTAGAGAACCAAATTGAGTTGATGGCCATGGTCGAATCAGCTTCTGAGGCTGCGGAAGAAAATATTGAAACAGCTTTGGCTGCAGCTATACCGCTTATGCCGGAGTTGGAAACAACCGTTACGGTTGTTTCTCCTACTGAGGCAAAAATGGTGGCTCTAATCGATAAAATCTACATCTACAATTCCTGGGAAGGGCAGAAAAATCAGATTGCCAGACTTCTTAAAAACGAACTGGAAAATCCTGCCAGCGTGGATTATTTAATTAGCGTCAAAAACAATCTTGAGGGAAGGGCATTCGACTATCTTAATGTTCGCATCTTGCAACTTAAAAAGAAGGCTGACTTCCAGAAGCACAAAGCCATGCAACGAAAAATCGAACGCTCAAAAAGACTTAGAGAAGTCTAAGTATTAAGTTTATCATCGCCTTATGTTGAAGGCGGTTTTTTTTGGGTATGGTGAAGGAGCCGCAACGACGATCGTTGCGGACTCCAGGTTGTGACCCATCGACTTGCGTCGGGGGTCGTGGTGGCGATGAGATGCTCTCAGGTTGCTGCAGGCGGATCAGCGGCGGGAAGTGCCGGTGGGCCGTCGAAGGACGACGGCGGAGTGGGCAGAGTGACGGTGACGGTGACATGTTCATCACTGAACTTGTCAGCGGTGTACTCGGCGACCCACTTGATCAGCCAGCGGTTCTGCCTGCCGAACAGCTCAACCTTATTCATCCGTTTGAAGAGGTAGAAGAAGCCGACGAGGAAGATGACGAGGCAGAGTACGATGACTCCACCTGCGTAGGTCCATACCTCGGTCTTGACCTCCTTTTCGACCTCCGGCTTGATGACCTCCCTGAGCCTCTTGCTTTCGGCTTGGACGGCATCGGTAATGGCCTTCTTGAACTGCTCGGGGGTCATGGAGAGACCAGCGGGCTTCGGATCTTCCTTCTTCGCCTGCTTCTTCGCCTGCTTCTTCGCCTTGGCCTTGGCTTTGGGTTTCGCCTTGGGCGGGGGCTTCGGTTGAGCAGGCTGACTTCCCGGTCGGTCCGGGATGTCGAACTGTGCCGTAGCGGGCGCAGCGAGGGTTAGGGTGAAGGCCGCGAGAATGGCCAGGGTGAGGTTTTTTCGCATGATCATGGTCATGTTCAGTCTCCTGGGGGTGGGGCTCTCTCCAAAATTGTCGCAAAGAGAGCATCTAGTTAGCACGGCCATGGCAGCCGCGATGGTTTATTAAAGCGACTACTAATAGCACAAGTGCTAGCCACGTGGCTCTTTGCGAATATCCTATATTTAAAAGATCAAATGTACGGGTATAGTACCATAAATTAGTGTATTTGTCAAGACTCCTAGGCTCTTTTTAGGCTAACTATTTTAAGCGGCTTTGGCAGCTTTGAAGGCTTTGAAAGCTTTGGCAGCCTCACCCGGCTCAGGCTCTCCTTTGTGCTTAGCTATGGCAGACTCCCAGTATGCCTCCTTTTCTTCCTGAACGGCCTTTAGTTGAGCCTTGAGAGCATCTCTCTCCAGATTTTCTTTAGCAATTTTAGCAGTGGCAACTGCGCCTGCTCCTTGAAAGGCTTGATATTGCTCTGGAATCGTATGGGTAATTGCAGTGCGTACCATTTTTACAGGTTGCATGTGAGCTCCAATAAGGGTGCTAGCTACTACTGCAGCTGGTGCCGCAATTTTGCCTAAAGGCCTTGTAAATGGTTTCAATAAGCTGCCGATTGCTTGTCTGGTATGCGATACAGTGGCTCCAAGTTTGGCAGAAAACAACGAATTCAAGAATCCTTTACCATGCTCAAATACACCACTGACTGCATCTCGCACTCCGCGAGCGGCTTCGAGTGGTGACTTAATCGCGGCCCATGCCATTTTGAATGGTGCAACAAATGCAGCTTTTCCGGTATCCCATAGTGTTTCCTTTATTGCCACAGGTACGGAAGCAGCCGCTGCAAAAGGAACCGCACCAACCCCTATAGTGGTAGCTTTACCCGCTTCATAGCCGGCGTAGGCTCCCCATTTTATGCCCTCAATTGCTTTTCTTACTCCTTTGCCGATATAAGCGGCTCCGTCGACAATCCATGGCCAACCAAAAGCATATGAATAAGTATGTGCAGCCCCTTTAAGGGACTTCAAGGAATTCATTGCGGATAGGAATTCTAATTTTTTTGCACCAAGGTAGGTGCCAGTAGCAGTAGCCATTAAGCTTTAGGGTTTGTTAGGTAGTACTTGTAGTAGTATCATCTGAGTCTTCAGAATCGTCTTCAAGATCCTCAGTGGTGTCTTCGTAAAGATCAGCGATTGCCTTAGAAACTTTTTCTACATTCTTCATAAAATCATCATTCAATTCTTTGTGCCCATAAATGCGAGCAATACCTTTGATTAATCCGGCTTTGCACTCCTTGGTTTTGGCAGCATCAATTTTGGCAAAAGCCTGAAGCTTTTGGACTATGTCATCTTCTGCAAGTTCTCCATTGAGCCTTTCCATTACCGTAGCCAGATCTGCCTTTTCAAATAGTTGGTCTTTAAATTTCGTATTGTATTCATCTGGGTGCTCATCATCATTGCGATCAAGAAGGGCAAGGTAAAGGTAATGCAGGGGATAAAAAAGACTTTTGTCTTCAACATAAAGCTCATCATAAAATTCGGTCATCTCCTGCTCCCTTTCAAGTCTCACTGGATCATTTCCTTCCCGAAGATCAGGATAAAGATCATCAATAGCAGCAAAAATATCTGCTAGCGCTGTCTTCATTGCAGCTTCGCTCTTAATATCAAAGTCATCAACTAATGTTTTGAGTACAGCCGGAATGTTGCCATCAGCCTTAGAAATTGATCTTCCCAATCCCATGTTGGATGATGGTCCATTTGGAAACGCACGATTTAGTGCAGGAATAATGTGAGTCTGATCTGCGCCACCAAAATACTGATATTGAAAATCCTTTTCGTAGTCTTCTTTAGAAGCAGCGAAAGCCTTACGTAAAAGAGAAAGTGGCCTAAAAGCAGGTGTATGCAAATTTTCTGAGTAGAATTCTGAAACATTAGCCAAAGCGGCCTTGCCATCTTCTGCAGCCTTGATGATTTCATCAACCCTTGTTAAATCAAATTTTGGCACAGTTTCACCAAAGCCATGATGTTTAATAACCCTTCTTTTTAGCTCTTTATCACTCAAGCGCTCTAGTTCTTTAGCACTCATAACTGGTCCTGAATCAAATAGTTGATTCATCACATCTCTTTGACCGTTTATAACATCTCTTTGACTATTGATCATTTCCCTAAGCTTTTCCCTGTCCGTAAGTTCACAATCTTCATCACTCAAAGGCTCTAATGCCTTATCATCCGGACGTTCTGGTGCATCTTTTAAGGCTATACCAAGACTTTTGGCTATCTGCAGTTTTAGCTCACGTTTTTCCACATCATTACAATTTCCCAAAGCCTTGATTGCAGTTACATCTTGATCATATGCAGCCAAATCAGGAAACTGTTCCATTTCAGTGGCAAGTCTAGTTAATTTTTGTCTAATTTCACCTGGTGTAGATTGCTTATTAAGACCAAGCAAGCTTTTGTAAATAACGGCCGGAGATGATTGCCTTGCCTGCTTAAAATAAGAAGCAATTTCACCATTCTTAACATTTCTTCTTTTTACAAGAATAAAAACGGCACGCATCAATTTCTTCATGTGATCCTTATCAAAACCCATTTCAGATACTTCTAGTCCATTAGGCTTGAAGCTATTCTTCAATAAAGAAGAAACCATTACAAGTGACTTAATGGCACCATCAAACTCAGGGGCTTCCTCGGTTATAGCCAAGAAATCTTCAATTTCTCTAGGTGCTTTTGGTTCAGGTGTAGCTGCAGGTGCTGCAGGATTTGCAGGTTGTTCTTGATTAGGCACATAGGCTTCACCACGAGCTTTTGCTTTAGCTCTAGCAATCTTCTCTTGCTTTGATGGTGCAGCGCCATTGGGAATGTTTGGATTACTCATAATGTGGGGTTTTTAGGATATTTATAGTATAATATAATAAGTATTTTGTCAATAGGTAATAGTAGTACCCCCCGCACCGTCTACACAAGGCAGACGATGCGAGAGGAGGGGGGTACATTGCTTAGGAGTTGAGCAGCAAGGTGCGTTCATCACGAATGCTCGGTGCTGCTCCGTCTTCGCGAGTCGTGACCTGATCCAATTCGGAAGGGCAGTATCCGCAGAAGTTGTTAGCTTCTGTTTTTCTGCCACATCCCGAGCAGGTCACATCTTCGGCCGCTGGCGTCTCCGCTGCTGCCTGTTTTGGATCTTCTCCGCAGTTTCCACAGGAAGGACTGCCCACCTCGGTCAGGAACCCACAAGTCAGGCATGCTGCCTCGTCGGGATCCTTCGTAACCTCCGCTGGGCGAAGGTTGGGTGTAGTGATTGGACTCGGAGTCGGCACTACAGGTGTCACGACAGGCTGACCTTCCTCGGGGGTAGTTGGAGCTACCACTGGGGGCGTCTGGCCATTGTCGAGCACTGGGGCTGGAGTAACCGGCGTGGGGGCAGGTGTGGTATCAGGTGTGATACCCGATCCCGACGTGCTCCTACGGATGGCCACGTCCGAAAGCTTGTGTCTCCAAATGAGAAACGTCAGAAAGGCCCAACGCTCACCGCACCAGAACTCTGTCCACATGTTCCAGAACAGCTTGTACTGGGACAGGAAGGCAATAGGCATCGCGATGATCACAGGGAGCAGCATGTAGTACCATGCCCACTGCTCGGCCTCCACGTGGTTAGACGCGCGGAAGGCTTCGTAGACGAAACCGAAAATAACCGATGCTACGTAGCTCCCGAGGGGAATTCCGTAGAGCGCCTCTTTAGGCCAGTCCCATTTCCGAAGAATGAGCCAGGTAAGAGCGAAGGTGAGCCCGAAGATGAAGAGCGTGTGCTCGGGGCTACGGCCGTAAAGGTCCGTCAGGCTGCGTGTGTCCCAGTACTGCCCGATTTCTACCCAGACATCGTAGCCCTCTTTGGCAGTCTCCGCACCCTCTCCGACTGTGTGTACCTGTCGCTTACCCCAGTTGATTATTCCTTCGCCGGGATAGGCAAAGGCCAGGGTTGAGGTAAAGGTTATGACGAGGGCCGAAGCCATCGCCGAAGTTCGTTGCGATGTTTTCGCCATGTCAAATACCTTTCGTATCGTGTTTGTTAACTCGCTAAGCAATGTAAAAGAACAAGCTGCTATCAGCGCTCTTTCAAGCATTGATCGCAAGTGGAACAATTACATTATGAATTGTAAATGAGCCGCACCACGCTCTCCGTTCAGTCAAGAACTAGAGAGCGCGGCACGTGCGCATTCATTGCATGGCTATACCTTGAGGAGCTCCTTGCGAGTCGCAGGGCGACTCG
>JAJDCF010000034.1 GCA_029260955.1 Patescibacteria group bacterium
CTGAAAAAATTCAAATATCCCTATGTCGTATTTTTTTCGGATAATGCAGAGGTTCATAATTCTTCCATAAAGGCTGCTTTAGGTGGAAGATGGAGCAAATTTTATAAACATTTTTTGAAGCAGGTTGCCAAGACCGACGAAGCTTTAGCCAAAGGATAGAGCATGAATCTAAACACCCCCCTTTCAGAGGCGCTCAGTACCAAAAAAGAGTATATCTTTGCTCTTGCGGAGATGGGTGTTAAGACAGTTGAGGATTTACTTCTCTATTTCCCCCGTGCCTACGAGGATTTGTCGGAATTTAAGGGTTTGGATGAGGCGAAGGATGGTGAAACGATTACGACCAAGGGGTTTTTGCAGGGAATTAAGTTGATTCCTACCAAAAACCGGAAGATGAAACTGGTGAAGGCTATGTTTTACGACCAGGCGGGTTATGAGTCTGAGGCCGTTTGGTTTAATCAGCCTCATTTGCTTCGCACGCTTCAAATGGATAAGGAGGTGGTGATCTCCGGAAAGGTGAAATTCAATTACGGAAAGATCACTTTGCAGAGTCCAGTAGTGGAGCAGGCGAAAGAGACTCAAATTCACGCGGGCACGACGGTACCGACCTATCCACAGCATGATGTTATTACGTCCAAATGGCTGCGAGAGAAGATTTATCCACTTCTTTATCTAACCAAAGATTTGCCGGAAGTACTGCCGGATGAGCTTTTGGTGGAAGAGAAGCTTATGCCCAAGGCATTGGCTGTTCAGGAGATTCATTTTCCCAGTTCACAAGAAAAAATGGAGGCTGCACGGGATCGACTTGGATATGAAGAGTTATTTTTGCTTCAGCTCAAGTCACTTAAGGCCAAAAAAGAATGGCAGGAGAGTAGGGCGCCTGATTCTGATGCTGAAGGCATGCCTCTTGATCCGGAATATGTGACAGCTTTTTTTGATACACTTCCCTTTACACCTACCGTTGCGCAAAGAATTGTAATTTTGGAAATTCTCAAGGACATGGAGAAGCCTTTTCCTATGATGCGCTTGCTAGAAGGGGATGTGGGGTCGGGTAAAACAGTGGTAGCTATTATGGCAGCTCTGCAGGCGGTTAAATATGGTTACCAGGTAGCTATCATGGCTCCCACCGAAGTTCTTGCACGGCAGCATTTATTCTCCATTACGAAATTTCTTGAGCCTTATCCAGACATTAACGTTCAGCTTTTGGTTGGCGCACTTAAGACCGCCGAGAAGAAGCAAGTTGTGGATGCAATTGCTAATGGCCAAGTAGATATTGCTGTTGGAACTCATGCTTTGATTCAGGAAAGTATCAATTTTGATAATTTAGGTTTGGCCATCATCGATGAACAGCATCGTTTTGGAGTAAGGCAGCGAGAAGTTTTTGTCAGACATGGCAGTCCACACGTACTTAACATGACTGCCACGCCTATTCCACGTACGCTGGCCCTAGTGGCTTATGGCGATCAGGATTTATCGGTAATTAATGAGATGCCACCTGGCCGAATGCCGATTGAAACTAAGATCGTACCGCCAAAACACCGAGAGACAGTTTACCGTTTTGTTGAAGGTCGGATACAGAAAGGGGAGCAGGTTTATGTGATTTGCCCGCTTATCGATGAATCCGATGTGCTTGATGAGGTTAAGTCAGTCAAAAAGGAATATGAACAGCTTCAAACTGTTTTTCCGGAGCATACGGTCGGCTTGCTGCATGGCAAAATGAAATCCGAAGAAAAAGACGCGGTGATGACTGCCTTTAAGAATAATGAAATTCAGGTTTTGGTGTCCACTTCCGTTATCGAAGTTGGTGTGGACGTTCCGAATGCTACCATTATGTTGATTGAAGGAGCAGAGCGCTTTGGTCTTTCTCAGCTTCACCAATTCCGTGGGCGAGTTGGTCGTGGAAAGGTTCAGTCCTATTGTTTTTTATATACTAATTCCAGTTCCGAAAATACAGTTGCTCGCTTAAAAGCCATGACCGACCATACCGATGGCTTTATGCTGGCTGAAATTGATATGAGGCTACGAGGACCGGGTGAGGTTTACGGAGTTCGTCAGTCAGGAATACCGGATCTTAAGATAGCCAACTTAATGAATGGCATACTTTTGGATCGAGTGCGGAAGGCCGCGGAGAATTTTATTGAAAAGACCTTTGGCTAATAAATTTGAGTACTAAAAAAGCCCCGCTAAGCGAGGCTTTTTTGCTTGCGTAAGAAAGGATTATCCAGATACACACATGGTAGCAACAACGCCACCTGGAACTTCACATCCACCGTCAGTGGTGAATACTTCGGTTCCTTCAGCAACTACGTAAATACGAGGTACTGAACCAGATGTATCCTGACAAAGCCAGTAGCCAGTTGCGGCTGCATTAAAAGTAGAAGTAGGATCGATAGGAATTTCTCTTAGGTAAGAAGGTACAAGAGTACTTGAACAGTCGTAAGCGGTTATTGCTGTTCCAAGTTCTAGAGCTCCTTCGAAGCCACCATTACCAACACCGACACCGTTTCCATCAGTATCACATTCTGGAATAGCAGTAGCAACATTGTTCACAGTACATTGTGGCAATGCTCCTCTTGCAGTAGGAGATGTTTGGAATTGATAAACAGCACTAAGAACTGTGCCAATCTCAGATTTACGCTCTGAGTCATTCGCCTTACCAAATTGTTGGGCAGGATTAACAGCTACTAGCACGATACCAGCCAGGATGGCGATGATACCGATAACGATTAGCAGCTCGATCAAGGTGAAACCTTTTAAGCTTTTATTTTTCATTTTAATAAATTTAAATTGTAATTTTTTCGCAATACGTATCAATAGTAAGGTTTTTACTGATAATAGCAAGTTTTTTTATTCAAAAAATAATCTGATGATCAGATTTGTCTTTGTCAGTTCGTTTACTTCTCCATCTGCCGATTGGTCATAGTCCATATTAAGTCCAATTACTCTCGTCAAATATTTGGACTTATGTAGCTCGTCTAAGGCTTTAAAGAGAATCTTCTTTTTATTATTTATGTTCATTTTAACTTCATAGTCAGCATATCGATTGGCACGTATTTGTTCCTCTTCATTTTTAATAGTGATTCTGGCTTCTTCATCAATTAAACCAAAAAGATCCTCCAGAAGAGTAATGAAGGGTACAATTTCTTCATATGGCGCTAGAATCTGTTGCTCATTTTCTCCTTCTGACACTTCTCCTATTTCAGTAGCAGTGCTTTGGAGCTTTATAATTTCTTTTTGAATATTCTGTATTTCAATTTTTAGTTCATCTGCTCTTCCTATGTAAGCAACATTCATAATCATCAATGAAACGTTCATGGCTACAAATAGTATTGTAAGAAGAAGCATCACCCGAATGGGTTTATTCTTGAATATCGTATTTTTGATTTTGCGGAAATTCAATTTCTTCATTATTCACCTTTTTGATTATTGAATATTTCATTCACGCTTTTCTTGTCGACAATTAGGTCAACTTTGACCTTTCGCTTTTCTTTTCCTACTAGGTTAGAAAGTGGTGAAATTACCTCTGTATATATTCTGCTTCGTTCAAGTCTTTCGATTAATGCTTCAGTTTCTTCTCTGCCATTTACTTCTGCCGTCAGCAGTACTTCAGGTGCGGCTGTATCAATATCATTTCTATAAGTAATATTCATAAGTGCTACACCGCCAGTATTGTATGAATCTATAGACTTTACTATAGGGCTTACCGGTATTGAGTCATCAAGTAATGTACGAATTACTTTTTCTAATTCCTTTTTCTCCCTCTTTGTTTTTGCGATATTAGTCAGATAGGGATTTAGAGATTGCTCATTTAGAGTAACTGTTTCTTGAGCTTTTGATTGGTAATCAATGTAGTTACTCACTGCATCAATTCCAACTTTGATCAATGGAATTACAAGTATAAACATTGCCAAAAGCAAGTATCGGTTCAGCTTTGGGATTAATGGTGCCATGCTTAGTTCTTCCTTCTTTTTTTCTGGCAAAAGATTAAAATCTTTTGCGCCTTTACCACTAATTTCGTTGATACAAATTCCAATTCCCTTGAGTATGTCATTTTCGATGTTTTCAGGAATTTCTGCAAATTCAATACTGTTTTTGATGGCAATACCTGGGAACAGTTTTTCTACCATAGCTCTGATTTCTGGCTTTCTGGAAAGTGGTCCAGTCAGATAGATTCTTTTTATATCGATTTTTTCTGAGGCATTGGCGATATTTAGTAGATGCTTTATTGATTGTTCCAGTTTTGACGTTGTTCCATCTTCACTTTTGCCCTTTCTTGATATAACTCGGTATTCACTCCCACTTTGAGGCTTTAGGCTTACTAGATCTCTCTCGATATCCATATTTATTAGTAGGAAATCTCCTTCATTGTGGTTAAAAGGATTGTCAAAGCTCTTGATGAGGCAATCTACATCGATGTCGACTCTAATTACTTCAATTTCTAGTTCCTTGAGAGCTTTTATTAGTGATTCGACAATAATGTTTTGAATTGCGGTAAATTTTAATGTCACTGTCTTTCCGTTCTCTTCCCGCTTTATCACTTTGTAATCGAAAAATGCCTCATCGAGTTCAATCGGTATAAAATCCTTTGCAACTTCTTTTATATAAGGAATATCGAATTCTTGTTCTTTTGGAATAGTGATCTGATGGCTAAAAGTATTCTCTTCTGGAAGAGCGATGATTACTTCTTTTGCTTTTATCGCTCCGCTTGCGCCTTTTTTTAGTAGCTCTTTTACAGCCTCTTTGAATTTGCCTGAATCAGCAATGATGCAGTTGCTTTCGACGACGTTCTTTTCAAGTGTGACTTTCGAATAATTGGTGACTTCGGGGCCATTTTTTTTCTTTGTTACTTCTACCGCCAATATATTTTGACTGTTAACGAGAATCCCCACACATTTTCTTGATTTTTTTCTTAGCATTTAGCTTGTTACTTCTTCGATTGAATTTATATTTATGTTGTTTATGTATTCCAGTGATCCATCGGTGTGATTTACATCATTTTTCTTGATTTTCAACTCGTAGTCAAAGGTTCTGCTGAAGTTGTGATCCGTTCCGGTAACACTCAGATTTACCACAGTTTCAGTTAAGCCGGTACCTATTTGCTGAGGTGTTTGCCAAGCAATGGTTGTGCTACATCCCTCGTTCTCGGCAATGCTGTAATTAAGATTTTCAGAGAACTGATCTTCTAGCTTTATTCTCATCAGAGTGTCCTCCAAGCATATGCTTGCATTGATACGTGCATCTTCATAGTAGATGCTAGTGAGAGACAATGAGGCGTTTTTGACACCGTCTTTTAGGATGGTCATGGCAATCACCATGCTTATGGTAGCAATTATCAGTAGGCTAATGATAGCTATAAACCCTTCGTTTTTTGGTTTTGCTGAACTATTCATATGTTACCACTTTAGATGTACCGTGAAGTAATCGATTAGCATGAAGCTTGGTGCACTAGTACCTTGGCTTGGCTCACCATCCCAACTGAATTCGATTCTTGCTTTGATTTGTTCGTTGCCTATCCCACCAATAAAGTCGCCAACATCTGCACCGTTATATACGATTTCAAATGTTTGCTGGTCACTTATGGAATCGTCTGCATTAGTAGTTCCAATGCTTATCCAGCTTTCTGTCGAAAAGTCATATAATTCGATATCTTGAGCGCCATTTAGAATACCTTCCATTGGGCAGCTACTAACTAGCGTGTCACAGAAAAATTGAGTGATATTTTGGAAGGCTATTTCTCCCGTTACGGTAATGCTTTCCAAATTTTCTAGTTGTAATTCGTTAATTACGCTTTTGAAAGTTGTTTCCCAGTAGGCCGTTTCAATTCCTTCCTGAGTTCCACCAATAAAAGCTGGATTATCTGTGTCATTATCTTCAAACGTGTACCAGTGTGAACACCATTCAGGCAAACTAGTATCTGCCTTGTAGCAAAGTGAGCTCAGTAAGTTTGATGTGGCAACTCCTGTGCCCACATCTCCACAACCTGTTGAGCAGCCTCCTGCACAATACGATGTGTATCGCACTGCGTCATAATCTGTAGCAGCGGTTAGTGGACTCAGAATGTCAGCATTCGTTTCAAAGTCAATTTCTACTGAATCCAATTGATCGCTACATGATTCAGAAGTAATAAGAATTGCGTAAGCATTTCCGACTTTTTCATTGAATTCTATGGCAAATCCCTGACTGTTTACTACATAATTTGAGCTTGTTGTAAGATACGTAGTTTCAGTTCCTGAAGAGGTTTCGGTTGTGACACTTACGCTGTCTGATCCGTTTTGAACATCAAGAACGAATATGTCGGTCTTATTTAAATTTATGTCATCACTGTCGTGATTATCATCACCGTCACCGTCATCATCATCATGATCATCATCGTCATGGTCACCGTCATCATCGTCATCATCATGGTGATCGTCATCATCGTGTTCGTCATCGTCTCCGCAAAGTGGATAATCAGGTGTGTGGAATTTTATTCTGTTGGTCCAATTCTCTTCTTCTGGTGCGTCAGAGTAAAAGGTTAGTTGATAATTTATAATTGGATGGTTTTCTTCGTAGTAGGCGATTTCATCTTCATCTTCTTGTTCTTCCTCGAACTGATCAGCATGACCGCTGGGTATATCGAGAAGCATTATTGCGTTATATATTTCTACTGGTAGCCCGAAGTTTTCGAGAATAACTTGTTTGAAGTGACCGTTGGACATCAATGGATGTGTGTCTTCCAAGGCCCACAAAACTGTTGGCGAAAGTGGTGAAGAGCTGAGTAGAATTGATTTTAGAGTAGAGGATGGAGTAGGTGGATCAGCATAAATGAGATCCAATAAATCATCATCTGCATTGCAATTAAATGCTCCGAGTGTTGAAGTATTGTCGCTGTTTCCACCTTCAACAAAGGCTGAAATATCACATGCGTCACCAACGCTGTCTTGGTCGTAGTCCTCCTGAAATGGATTGTATTCCGAAATACAATTATCCAATTCATCGCACATGCCATCACTGTCTCCGTCACCGCAACATTCGGCATGTCTGGGGAATAGATCAATATGATCAGGGCAACCGTCGCCGTCGTAATCGCCTCGTTCCAGATTACCTGAAAGAGTGTAGTCTTGTTCAATACTAGTTAATTCCTTCCCAGCGCTTTTGATGCGTATGTTTATTCCCAGGGCTATTTCCGGATCGTTTACGTCGTCTTCAATTTTTTCAAAATATAATTGCTCAAACCTGTTTTTAGTAGAAGTAAGATTCGCTGTTATCCCTCCTTCCGTGATTTCAATTGCCTGCATTTTTGAGTTGAGCTCAATGATTACAGAGCTATCATCTTGCATAATCAGTGAAAGCCTTCCATTTTCGTTGTTCAGAGTTGAGTCAGACAAATTTACTTTCTTTGATTCAGCTATTAGATCGTATATGCGTTCAGCTGCGAATTGACTATCGCTGTTCACCTCTCTTTCTATTGTGTACTGCCTGCTGGTATTCAGTGAGTTTATGGCCACAGTAAGTAGTATTGGAGTTAAGACCAGGAATATTCCTATATAAAATAGTAGCTCTATGAAAGTTGTTCCTCTGGGGTGATTTCTATTTTTCATTTTACTGATAGGCAATGTTTGATTGCCAATTACTTATATATATTGTTTTGCTGATCAAGTCTGTGGGTATATAGTCAGGTGCCCACAAAATATCTAATTCTATTTTTTTGGTATTTGTGTCTTCGTATGATGGGCCCGTGTCATCATCAAAATATAAATTGTCCGAAGCTTGATGCCTCAATGCGTTCGAAACAGTGATATATCTTTCAAAAGTGTCCATATCCGGTAAATCACTTTTTACCAACCACGAATTTGTTCCAGGGTTTCTAATGAGATAAAAGGAGCCATTTTCGAGTAGTCCGTAGCCTTGATTTCTTAGGAATCTAAGAATGTCTGATGTCTCTCCCAGGGCTATTGCTGCTGAATGTTGAATGTATGCTTGTCCTGAAACTTTCTTTGCCCCTATGTATATACCCAGAGAGCTGGGAATCAATATGGCAAATAGAATTGTTACAATGATCAACTCCACCAAGCTGGATCCTTTATTATTTGGCCAGTGATTTTTCTTGAATCTATTCAATTGCGCCTTGAGCATTTAGGTTGAAAGAGTATGTAAAGTCACCGTTTCCGATTTCAAATGATCCTGTATTTTGTGTTTTGCCTGTTATGGCATCAAAAATTATTACCTTTGTAACACCCACAACAGGCGCCAGGCTTATATCTGTTATCGTAAGTTGCTCTAGTGCGTAGATTATGTTTGCACTGTTGCCTGGATTATATGGAACTTTGAAACTTGTTATTTCATTGGCATTATTATCCAAATGAATCCCATAATCTGATCCATCTGGATTCTTTAAGGCCTTAAATCTAGTATTGCTAATAAGGCTCTGAGTTTGGGTGACGTCGTTGTTTATCAGCGAAAATGAGTAGTACTGAAAATATGCACCTAACCCAACACTCGCCAGTATAAAAAATAGAGCTAGAGTAACCATCACTTCCGTTAAAGTGAATCCTTGTGTCTTTTCTTTGATGTTATTCTTCAGCACCTGTTTCATTACTGACTGATATTAGATATAAGTTGATAAATTGGACCGATTACGGTTACTACCAGACCAGCTACCATTAGGCCTAAAAGTACCATTATCACGGGTTCAATAACGCTGCTTATGTTTTTAACATCACTGTCTACGAGCCCTTTGTAGTACCCCTTCATGTAACTGATTACGTGGGGAAGCTTACCCGTTCGTTCACCAACTTTTATTAGCTTGACGAACATAGCTGGGAATATGCTGTCTTCATTGAAGCTTGCAGAAAATGATGAGCCACCTTTGATTCTACTAACCATGTAATCAATTTCTTCCTGAAATATGACATTCTTGATTACGCTTCTTGTTATCTCCAGACACTTGGGTATAGTGAGTCCACTTTCGAAGAGGGTGCCAAAATGCTGGCTTACTTGCGCCGTGTTATAGTTGAGGGCAATTCTTCCGATAAGAGGCATTTTTATGTATGTCATGTCTCTATATTTACGTATTTTCCTGCTTTTCAGCATCAACTTTGTTAAGAGGTAAATTGCAGGAACAAGTAGAATTAGAAGGAGAATTCTGGTTTCGACGAATTCGGTGATGGCGATAACGACTTTTGTAGCGGTAGGAATTTCTGCGTTTAAGCCTTCGAATACGTTTATGATGCGCGGCATCACAAAATAGAAAAGGATGACCAGAAAAATGACCATTACAGACATAATGATTTTTGGATAAATCAGAGCACCTTGAACCTTTTTCCTGAACTTCTCATTGTCTTCCAGGTGATTTGCCAAGTCAGTCATCGTTTTTGGTAGGGTTCCTGATTTTTCGCCAACTTGAATAATGTTGGTGTATATATCCGGAAAAACTTTCGGATACCTTTTCATCGAACTGGAGAGTGATTCCCCATTATTTAAGTACCCTATTATTTTATTTAGTTTTGAGGCGAATACTTTATTTTTTGATTGATCTCTCAGGAATGTGATCGCTTCAAAAATAGTCACGCCTGCACTGAGCATCACAGTCATGTGTCTTGTGAATTCAACAACCTCTTGTGAGCTTACAGTTCCTATCTCGCTCAATTTTTGTAAAAGGCCACCTTTTTTCTGGCTCTTTTTTTGAGTACTAGTGACGGTTTCAGTCTTTTGAATCGTCTTGTCACTCAAATCCTTTAATTTTAGTGCGGTTGCTTCTGCCATTTTGTTTAGCTTTTAATAACTCGGATTATTTCTTCCAAAGAAGTGATTCCGGATAGTGCTTTTTTAATTCCATCGTCCAACATGAGTGTCATTCCTCCTTCGACGGCTATCGCTTCGACCTCGTTAGCACTTTTTCCTTCGATTATTGCTTTTTTTAGAGGTGCGTTAAGCTCCATTACTTCGTAAATTCCTGTTCTACCTTTGTAGCCTGTAAAGGCGCAAGATTTGCAGCCATTGGATTTATAGAAAGTAAATTCCTCCAATGTATCAGCTGACTCCTGTCCTTCCTCTTTCATGAATTCGTTTATAACCTTCTTCGTTGTTTCGCCAACTTTCTTTTCATGATAGATCATGTTCAGAGTTTCCACAGACATGCTTTGGCTTTCTAGACATTTACTACATAGCTTTCTTACAAGTCTTTGGGCAACCAGACAGTTGAGCGCTGCTATGAGCAAAAATGGCTCAATACCCATTTCCACAAGTCTTGGAATACCAACTGAAGCACTGTTAGCGTGAAGTGTAGAAAATACCATATGACCGGTCATGGATGATTCGATGGCAATTTGAGCTGTTTCTCTATCACGAATTTCCCCCACCAGAATGCTATCGGGATCTTGTCTGAGCAATGCTCGTAGGCCATTGGCAAAGGTGAGGTCAGTGGCTTGATTCACTTGCACCTGATTGATACCTTCGATTCCGTATTCAATTGGATCTTCGATGGTGGAAATGTTTATTTCCTTTGAATTCAGTAGTTTGATGATGCTGTACAGCGTGGTTGTTTTACCCGATCCAGTCGGCCCTGTAACGAGCAGCATTCCGTATGGTTTGGATGAGTTGTTGATGATTTTTTGATAATCTTCGTCATTTAGCCCTGATTTTTGTAGGCTAACTGATTCTTGTATATCAACCAACAGACGCATGACTATCTTTTCACCAAAGTGAGTAGGCAAAATAGATACACGCAATGCTAGGTTATCGCCATCTAAAGTCAAAGCTATTCTTCCGTCTTGAGTAGCACGCGTTTCATCTATCCTCAGTCCGGCCAAGATTTTACATCTTGTAACCAAGGCTTCGTGAATTATCTTTGGATAAGCAACTACCTGATGAAGAACACCGTCCACTCTGTAGCGAACGATAGTGTTATCTCGGTAGGCTTCAATGTGCACATCAGAGGCATGTTGCCTATATGCGTGAAGAAGAATCGTGTCAAAAATCTTTATGATTGGCACCTCTTCCTCCATTCCTTCCGTCTTCACTCCCTCTTCTCCAGCTTTTAGTTTGCTGGGCAATAGGCTCATGAATATGTGCCTGAGTTCTTGATTATATTTCCCAATAATATTCTTAATGCTCTGTTTGGTTGTATAAAACACTTCCACTTCTCTTCCTGTTTTCTTCTGGATGTCATTGATCATTTCCAGATCATAGGGGTCTGCTGTGGCAACTTTTACTTTGCCCGATTTTTCTTCAATTTCGAAAGTTACGATCCCTTGCTTTAAGGCTATGTTTTCGGGAATCAGCTCCAGAACTTCACTTTGAATTTCTACATCGGACAGATTTATGTACGGAAAGCCGGTTACTTTGGCTATCATCTTGCCAAGTACCTCATCAGAAAATAGATGCTTGGATTCTATTAGTTCATGTAGAGGCACATCGCGTGTTTTTGACTCCTCCAGAAGTTTTGTGATTTGTGCTTCATCGAAGTCTTTATCTGCCAATGCAGCCGATAATTTTTTGTTATCTATTTTCATTTAGTTTCTTGTTTAGTTTCTTGTTTTGTCTCTGGGCCAATTTTTGATTCAGTTTGCATGAGCTTCCTTTCACTCTTTTTTATGATCTGTTGTCCACAGTTATTGCAGAAGTGTGAATCTGGCGGAATAATCAAATTACAATTAGGGCACTGGGTCAGTGTTTTAATGTGACCACCTTCTTCATCCATCAAAGCTTTGATTTGCTCATTTAGTTCTACAATTGTTTCATCGCTGGATTTAAGATTTTCTATATTTTGAATTGCCTTCATTAGTTGCTCTAAATTTATCAGTGCTTTCAAAAATATATTACTAGCTCCGGAAGCTGCCATTTTTGCTAAGTCTTGAGGCTTTTTTAGTCTGGAATAAATGAAAATTGGTATTCCTGGATGCTGTTTGCGTATCTGAGTAATTAGGTGATATCCACTGATAACCGGAAGCACAATTTCTAGAACGATCAGATCAATTTTTGATTTTCCTAGTTCGCTCATAGCCTCTTTGGCATCTTTTGCCAAAAAGATCTTTGTTCCACTTGATTCTTTTTTTTGCTTTGTGATTATCTCATGAAGTGTTGTACTCACATCGGAGTCGTTATCGACAAATAGAATATTATTTGGACTCTCTTTTTTTAGTGTTTGTTCCATAATCTTTTATTTTTGATATTCTTCAAAAACCTCAATCAGGTTTTTGTTTGTGGCATAAGAAATTGCCTGATCTTTAGATATTTTATTGTCTTTTACAAGGTCAACCAGGCATTGCTCTAGTCTTACATGTCCGCCTGACTCATCGCCTTGCAAGGCATTATAGATTTGTTCAATTTTTTCGCTACGAATGGTGTTTCTGACTGCATCGGTCATCATCATTTGTTCGTAAGCGAAAACAAGCTTGCCATCGATACCGGGAATCAACCTTTGCGAAATTACACCGCTTAGGGTGCTAGCTAGCTGCATACGTATTTGCTTTTGTTTGCTTTCCGGGAAGGTATCAATGATGCGATCAATGGTCTGAACTGTGTTGTTGGTGTGCATGGTCGATAGAACCAGATGTCCTGTCTCAGCCAGGGTTATGGCCGCTTGCATCGTCTCTTGGTCTCTCATTTCACCAATTATGATTATATTCGGGTCCTGTCTCATGGTCGCTCGGAGCGCATTTTGAAAGGATGAGCTATGAATTCCGATTTCCCTTTGCTCTATCACACTTTTGTTGTTTTGAATGATGTATTCGATTGGATCCTCAATAGTCACAATATGTTCTGATCGATGTTCGTTGATGTGATTTAGAATAGCCGCAAGGCTCGTTGTTTTACCTTGTCCGGTTGGCCCCACGATCAAAAAGAATCCTTGCCTATAGTTTTCGGCGATATCAGTAAATATTTCCGGTAGGCCCAAATCTTCAAAGCTGAGGACTTTATTTTTTACAATACGGAGACTCAGCGACAGGCCATCTTGTCTTCGGAATATATTGCAGCGCATACGTATATCCGAATTATGCGAAAAGGCAAAGTCCACATTTCCGTGTTCCTGAAAAAATGCATACTGCTTTTCATTCAGAAGTTCCTGGAATTCCTTTGCTGATTCCATCAATTGAAAGACCTCTGCGTTTTCTACCTGAAGTAGCTTGCTGTTCACCCTTATCACAGGTTTTTGGCCAGTTTGAAGGTGAATATCGGAGGCATTTTGAGCGATGGCCAGTTCCAATAGTGGATTCAGGTTCAAACTCATTTTTTTGTTTTTATAATTAAATCTATTTATTTTATCATAATTTGGCTCCTAAATCAATACTTTTTGGCTTATTTGTACGGATCTTTAGGATAGTGCTAAGATGATAAAGATTACAAAAATTGAATCACTTATGAAAAAATTCATCATTTTTCTTTTGGTTACTATAGTCGTGCTGATTTCAGTACTATTTTTTAAGCTTTTTTCCACGCAATCCGGGTACCACAAAACGCTTGCAGCTTCTGATAGTAGCGTACTGGTTTTGGATAACTTTAATTTGGGGCAAATCAAGATTATTACAGCTGATACAAATGAGATATCCTTCGATTTACAGGGTGATCCAGATGTTTTGGCCAATTTGGAGTATGAAAATGAGGGTTTATTCACCAAATTTGGCCTTTCTGAGGATTGGTCCGGTGTGACTGGCACGATTACAGTACCAAAAGGTGTGTTGCTCGATATATCGCTTTCTGATGAGGCTATGCTCAAGATAGATGATTCGGATCTATCTAGCACAGATTCTTTTTTGGTCGATACAAGTGGTTTAAGCTCACTTGAAGTCGGTACTCAGGGCAATCTTTTGCTTAATTCCTCTGGTGATTTGACTCTGTGGGACGATGAAGAGTGGGTTTCACTTGGTGATAGCGATGATAATAATGAAGGTGATTCTGATGAATCAAATGATTCAAATGACGCAGATGAGCCTATTTACTGCGGTGTTGGCTCCCAAGCTATTCGTGATTATTGTTGTGTAAATGAAAATGCTGATACCAATACACCTGCTTGTGATGGCATTGAACACTGGATTTTCGATAATGTTGCCCGAGATTGTGATTTTACGTGTGAGGCCACTGATCTTGGTGAAGTTGAAACTGAAGTATCTGATTGCTCAGTGGGTGGTCAGTCCGAGAGAAATGCTTGTTGTTCCCGGCAGCATGTTGGTGAGTACCAAGGTTGTATTGGATCCTGGGAGTACAGTAGTGCAGCCAAGGCTTGCGCGTTTGATTGCGATGACAGTGGTGATAATGTGGTGAATCCTGTGGCGGATCCGGGAGAAGGAGAGGGGGAAGGCGAGCAGTTTGATGATCCAGTTAGTAATTATTGTTCAATCATCAATAGTGAAACTGATCGGGACCTCTGTTGTAATGATTCCCTCAAAAATGAGCTTTCTACCGGTCCTCGTGCTGGTTTTCCGGATTGCATAGGTACTTGGAGCTTTGATGGTGAAATGGGTTGTGAATTTGAGTGTGCTGAACGTGCTGAGATGATCAATATTCTTAATGAGCTTAAACAAAAGGCTCAAAATTAGTTTTTAATATACAAAAAAACCTCGATTCACTAGGTGATGCGAGGTTTTTTGTGCTTGAGTCGGATTGATTACTAGCTGGCAAGGTTAAAATCCACAATTCTTTGAAATGCATCTTTCCTTAATCCGTTTCTCGCTAGTACTTCTGCCATAAATGTACGAGGATCGTCCTTGTCACATTGTGCATTATGGGCTGACAGAAATGGTTGTGCGTATCTTCTTGTTTCTTCACCGTCATATTCTCTTAAAATGGCTAGGGCAATCTTTCTTTTTACCTTATCCGAAAAATCGAATGAGTTATGTGTTCCTACAAAATCCATAAGAGCCGCCTCATAAGGTGTAATAGAGCCATCTCTAGATTGCAGTTCGTCTGCAAGTTCAACCATTTTATCTGGATCGTTGGCTCTAAGTTTGTTGAATCCGTCTAATAGTTGAAAGGCTGCCATGATCAAAACTTCTTTATTGCGAGATGCTCTAAGTTTTCCTAGTGCATCGGTTATTTTGCCAGGTGCTGCTGCCAGACCTGCAGCATTTTCTTCATTTTCTCTGTCTGCAATAATTGTATCGATTTGATCAACAAGGCCATTTGTTTCTGTCAACATTGCAACTCGCTTTTCTGGGGCTGTGCTCAATGTACGATCAAGAAGTGCTTCTTTCATACCTCTTAATTCAGAAGTATCTACTTCTTTGTTAATTGCAATTGATCCATTTGAGTCCATGTAAATTGCTCCTGATTCAATGTAGCAAGTTTCAGGGGCAATATTTGCGTCTTCACCCATAAAACCAATCCTATTGGCTTGATCGCGAGTAGTAACAACTTGTTCAGCATATTGCTGCATCACGCGGCCTTTGGCAGTTTTGGCAATTTGATCCTGAGGCCCCTTTGGCTTTCTTGTGGAAGTTTCTGGTTCGGCATCCCAATGCTCGTACGAGGTGTAGCCGATTTTGGTGATAGTATTACTCATAGTGTAAATAATTAGTAATTGTTAAAAGTGGAGTTTACTATACACTATTTATGATAATTTGTCAATAGCCTTTGCTTCAACTACAATTAGCCAAATTCTCGGTTTCCAAATATATTTCACAACATTATTATTGATGTGTACATATAAAAAACTTGCTTAAAAAATTCTACTTGATATAATGCTCTGAAACCTTCGCCGCGGACAACAATCAAAACAACGTTCCGGACAGGCTGAAAGTTTTCTCTCGGATAGCAATAGATCTTTTACAATTAGTATAAGTAAAGCCCTGAGAAGGCTATGTAGGTAAATACTAAAAATAAAAATAAAAAAACTTATTAAGTCATTTACCTAACCTTCCCTAGGCTTTGCAATGTAGCTCTGCCTTACTAGCGCGAGCTCAACCCCCTATATTCTGCTTATTATTTTAAAATAAACATTAAAAACAAATAGGCACCCAAGAATACGTCTTGGAAGGACGAAAACAAAATAACCAAAGTACAGCTTAGAATTTATTGCTAATTAGTTACTAGCAATTGTTTGGCCCTGAGCAACGCCCGGCACGAAATAAATGTGCTCGCCGCGTCGCACTATATCGGAGCCAGACAAAAAGCCCTGAAATTCCCGTTCGGGGTTTTTTGTTATCCAAAATTCCAGATTATTGTAAGAATGTGGCGTAAAATAGTGAAACTAGAATCAAAATAACCATTCCTATAAGAAGACTTGGAATAAAAGGCCAACTTAAAACTGCATTTAGCACAATTCCCATAAGAATAGTGCCCGTACTAAGAATTATGATTTTTTTTACTATTCCTTTGACGTCATAAACAAGATTGATCGTTAAATAAACCAGCAAGCTACCGCCCCATAAAGCCCTAGAGAATAGAGGTACTCCCAAAAACAGATGTGAGCCTAAAATGAATATTAGCATTACGGCTAGCGTTACCAATCCCATAAAAAGCTCCCTGAATATTCGATCCGTAGTTCTTTTGGCTTTTTTAGTTTTTTTAGCCCTTTTAACTTTTTTGTATTTATTCGTCATGGTTAATTTGGTATTTTCTGTAGTTCCAGCAGTAGTTTGGCCCTCTATTTTTGAAGTCATTATGGGCTTTGCGGATGATTTTTATGGCTTCACGGCAATGTTTTGCAAGAAAGATCGGCATCATATCACTTTCTGCCATCAGTTTTTTCTTGAGAGGCCAGTCTTCTATCCAGTCAATGAAAGGTTGCCACATATCGCCTAGTAATATGATGGGTTGGTTGCAGGTATGTTCCACTTGCATTAGCTGCCAAGTGTACATCAACTCTAGCACTGTTCCGACTCCACCAGGTGCCACTACAACAACGTTTGAGAGTTGCATAAAATAGTCCAGCCGATCGCTGAAGCGTTTAAAATCCTTCTGAACATCCAAATGTTTATTTGCGGATTGTTCTTCGGGTAGCATAATATTTAGCCCCAAGGAATGCACTTTTTTTGATTTTCTACCTTCTTTATGCCCTTTGTTGGCTGCCTCCATTAAACCGGGTCCACCACCGGTGACTACATCCATTCCATCTGCCGCGATCATTCTGGCAAGTGAATAGATTTGGTTGTAGCGAGGGTCATTTGGCTTGATTCGGGCTGAACCGAAGATTGCTACGCGAAAATGATCAGGATCTACGTGAAATTCTTTTGTGTTAGCCATGTTTTTTTGTTAAATGTTTTTACAGGCATTTTCTAGGTCATTTGCACCAATTCCTGCTTCGTCGTAAAGTTCGTGGGAGGTACCGGAAAGTTGATATTCTCGCACTGCTAGGTTGTTAATAACAACTGAAAGCCCCTCTTGGGCTACCACTGAATTTACCTGGGAAGCTAGACCTGAATGCGGGTTGTGGTCTTCAATCGTGATTAGTTTGCCGGTTTTTTGCAGTGAAGGAAGCAAGGCGTCTAAATCTATGTTTTTGAGTGAACTGACGGCAATTACTTCCACACTTTTCTCGTCTTTTAGCTTGTCGGCGACTTCTACCGCAATACTTACCATAGAGCCTCCTGCTACGACAGTGACATCTGTTCCTTTTCGAAGTAGATCAGCTTTTCCGTACTCTAGTTTGTAGTTTTCATCGTAAAATGGTGTACCATCTTCTTTTAGAATCACTTCAAACTTATGGCGACCCATACGAACGTAGAAATTGCCGTAATGTGAGGCAATATAGCGGATGATGTGATCACAGTGATTGGCATCGGATGGTTCGAGGACAAAGGTGTTGAAGAAGCCGAGCATAGAGCCCATGTCGTCGATGGCTTGATGAGTTGGCCCGTCTTCGCCAACAGATAAGCCGCAATGCGTGGCGACCATTTTAAGGTTGGTACGATTGATGTCGTTCACACGGGCTTGGTCTTTGGGGCGGCTGGTCAAAAAAGCGCCAAAGGTAGAAACAAAAGGAATATGACCGTGCAAGCTGAGCCCTCCGCCCATACTTACCATATGTTGCTCGGCAATACCGACTTCCAACACTCTTTCTGGGAACTCTTTGCTCATAATGTTGGTCTTAACAGATCCTCCTAAATCCGCTGTGGCAGCCAGAATACTGGGATTTAGCTTGGCAAGATCGAGTAGTGCGTTGCCGTATGCTCCGCGACAGTCAGCTTTGGTGCCAGCAGGCAAAATGGTCGATTTTCCGGCGTCAAATCCTTCTATTTCAGAAAGTGACTCAGTGTGTTCTGGTTCTGGCGGTTGCCATTTTACTAGCTCAGTGAAGCCTTTTACCGTTGTCTGTTCTTCATCGGATAATTTGAGAGGGCCAGCCATTTCTTCTTGAGCTGCTTCTGGTTTTGGGGCGATTCCGTGCCAGGTGGATTTGTAGGCAAGACCGTCTGGCTCCATAAAAGTTACTCCTTTACCCATTATGGTGTGTCCGATCAGAATAGTTGGCTTGTCGGAGTTGTAACTTTTACCAATTGCTTCCCACATGGCGGCAAAATCATGGCCATCCACATCAATCACGTTCCAGCCAGCGGATTCCCAGGTGGCTTTGGGGTTAATTGGCATGACTTTTTCAAGGCTGTCTGTCAGCTGGACTTCGTTGTAGTCCATGAATAGGGTGTAATTGCCCAGTTTGTACTTGTTTGCGAAATGCATCATTTCGTACACTTGTCCTTCATCTGATTCACCATCGCCGACTAGGCCAAAAACACGCTTATTGCTGCCTTTAAGCTTCTCGGAAATAGCAAAAGCGGAAGCCACTGAAACACCGATTCCCAGTGGGCCGGTTCCGTAGGTAATTCCTTTGACGTGACGGGTGATGTGTCCTTCGTAAATGGATCCTTTCTTTCGGAAGTCTCGTACAGCATCATCCAAAGGAATATAGCCCATGTGCCCTAGAATGGTGTAAACAGCAGGGGATACATGGCCGTTACTCACTACCACGTCTTCACCGGTTTGGCTGACAATAAAACAGTAGAGTAGGGCCAGGTAGTCAATCACGGAGCACGATCCACCTGGGTGGCCGGATTGTGAGTTCATCACCATTTCGACAATCGAACGGCGACAGCTTTTAGTGAACACCTTCAAAAAATCAACGTGTTCCTGAGTGAGCGGTTCTCCAATTTTTGGTAAATTCATTTAGCTATATTTAAGGTATATTCCAGTTTATATAGATTTGGCCTAATAGACAATGCTTGACAATTACTATTAATATAGTAATATATACGCATGAGTGGACCTAATTTATCATCATTGGAGCCAAAAAGTCATTTATTTAGTACTCTTATAGTTGGAGCTCTTGTGAGTACGGCTGTTGTGGCTGCGGGTAATAAGGGCTATGAAGAGTATAAAGATGCTAAGGCTGTTGAGAGTCAAAATGAAACACTCATGAGTGTTAAGTCTTTTTTGGAGGAAAATCGTGAAAAGCTTAAGACTTATGCTGCACTTAGTCCTCAAGCTATGGCTTCACAGGCTGGGTCTATTAACGCTGTTCTGACGGAGCTTATTAAAGAGATGAAAAAGGCTAAAGGGGCTGCTGATGAGATTAAGGAGACAGATGTTCGTTTTAATCCGGTATTGTTCGAAGAGCTTATAATTGCTTTAGAACTGGCTATTCTAAGATTGAGTCCTGAAGACTCAAAGATTGGCCAGTTGAATCGACAGGCTGGTAAGATGTCTAAAAGTAGTGGCGGTTGGGGCTTTTATAATCGTGCAGCTCGTCGCAAGGGTATTAATCCAAATGCTGTAATTCTAATGTCCAATAATGTAAGGAAATTGAAGAA
>JAJDCF010000035.1 GCA_029260955.1 Patescibacteria group bacterium
GTGGCTGGTAATGACGATGGGCTGACTGAAGCCTTCACAGCAACAGCTATCGACACTAGTGCCAATTCAACAGGTCCAATTACTTCCACCGACACAGCACCTATCGACAACATTGCGCCAATTATTGGCGTAGCTGGTTCATTAACCATTAGTCTCGATAATGGCGTAGTTGCGACTGCAGAAATTGGTGACCAGGTTACTTATAATACGGCCACGGTATCCAATGGAGATTCCGCTACCTTCAGCATTAATCTTTCCATTCTTACCGGCACGGCGGCTGCCACAGTAGCAGGTAGTCCTTACACTGTATTACCGGGTGTTATGGATACAAGTTATGCCTTCACAGAAAAAGCGACCGACAACGCAGGTAACGAAACAACAGGAGCGGTGGCTGCGATAGTAGTAGACAATGCTTCGGGTAGTGGTTTCACAGCAGCTTCGGTCGGTATTGCAGATTTAATTGCCAGCTCCAGCACTTATGCAACTGTATCATTCAATTCAACTCTTGATTTACCCACTAATGGCAAAATCGCCGTTGTCTTTCCTCCAGGTTTTGATGTATCTGGGGTAACAACAGTTTCCAACGAGAGTAATATTGAAACAACCTTAAATCCAGTTGTTTCTGGGCAAACAGTTACTCTTACTCGTAGCGCAATTGCGGCTATCACAGCAGGCACCGTTGTTTCATTCAGATTAAGCCCAGTGGTCACTCCTTCCTTGACTGGTGCGACGGGCAATTTCGGATTATCTACCAAGACATCAGCAGATGTAAACCTAAGCAGTGTGTCTGCTTTGTCTGGAGTAGTAATAGTGGCTGCAGCATCACCAGCCCCTAGTCCTGCACCCACTCCTAACGTGATCACCAGCGGAGGAGGTGGTGGTGGCGGAGGTGGCGGCGGTGGAGGAAGCTACTTCGTCAGTATTTCCAAAAGTTCAGACACAGAAACAGATTCATCCACAGAAGACACCACATCACATGCCGCGGCACCTGCCTCAATTACAGCTTTTGCCGACACATTCGGTCATTGGGCTAAAACCTATATCGACAAAATCGCTGAACTCGGCATTGTTCAAGGTAAAACACCAACCGAGTATGCTCCAGATGACGATATTTCCAGAGCTGAGCTACTAAAAATAGCGGTTAACAGCTTTGACCATGCCGTTGCCGAACAAGTAGCTCAAAAGCCATTACCAGATGTTAATGTTGATGCTTGGTATGCTCCATTCGTTAAATCAGCCTTCGATAGCGGAATAATCTACGGTTTTGATAGCGGACTTGGGCCCAATGTAGCCACTTCTCGTGGAATGGCAGTAACCGTTTTGGCAAAAGCCGCCGGTTTCGATGACGTTGAGAAGAACTTCGCTGACAATTACACCAGCAACGAAGAGTGGGCCTACGCTCACTTCCCAGATGTTTTGGTAGATGCTTATTACGCGCCTTTTGTTGCATATCTTTATGACAAAGGAATAATCGATGGTTACGCAGACGGCACTTTTGGCCCAGGTAATCCAATCACTCGCGGGGAAATCGCCAAGATTGTGGTAAACATTCTCGAAATATACATCCCAGCCGTAGAAGGCGAACCTGATGAAGCTTCATGATAAAAAGACAAGGATATTTACATATTGCTTTATGCCTTGCCCTTACTTTTGCTGTGGTTATTGGCTTTGATGCGGAACGGGCATTAGCAGCCAATACTCTAATTTCATCGGCTTATTTGGACACGAATTCAGATGGCAGAGTTGATCATCTAAAGTGGACCTTTGACGAAAATATCACTCAGTGTAATTACGAAAAACGCGATTGGACTGTTGATATCATTGGTGACATGAGAATCAGCATCACCGGAATAAATATGAGTGACCCGGAAGGCACAGGGGAGGGGGCTTGCAATGGTACGGATCCAGTCATTTATCTTTCGATACTGGCCGATTTTGGTGAAACAGGTAGCTTATGGAATCCAGTGGTTTCTTACAGAAACAAATACAATGCTGATGATTTAATGGATAGCAGTGGTATTTCTGATAAAACTCGCAAAGAGCAAATTGATAACGCAAAGCCATTAGTAATGAGTACTGATCTAAATCTCAACGACAATATTTCTGAAATGACAGTAAATTTTACAGAAAAAATTTCTGCAACTAGCAACGACGAGAATGCTTTTCATATCAACAATGCGACAAAAGAAAATGGCATTGCACTTTCTCAGTCGACAACAAGTAAAGATGGAACTAGTCTATACTTTTCACTTACAGAAGAGCAGCTAGTAGCTGCACTAGTACTTTCTGGTGTTATACCCCTTGATTCCCAGAGTGCAGATGAGGCGAAGCAAGAAAAAGTAGAAGAAACTGAGACTGTAGGGGGGGCAGATGAAATAATTGAACTTGTTCTCGATATAGATGCGGCAGCAGTAAAAGATATCTCACAGGAGGCGAACGCGAACAAGGCCAGCATCAACCATGCTATAAACGAAATTGCTGATACCAAAGCACCAGAATTGGTGCAGTGGGACCTTGATCTAAACAAAAACCAGATTATCCTAACTTTTTCTGAAACAGTAGATCCCAGTACTTTTGATCCAAAAGCGATTTCTATGCAAGGTTTTAAAACATCCTCGTCTAACAAAGTTCTTATAACAGGAGGGGATATTATAGAAATAGATGAAATGACCATTGCATTAAATTTGATTGCCGCGGATATAAATTCGATCAAGTCAGAAGCAAATTTGGCCACGTCTTCAGCAAATGCTTTCCTGGCGGTCACGAACGGACTTATCGATGACCTGGCACAGAACAATAATATTGCTATCGTAAGAAGTTCCACGCTTCAGGCAAATAGTTATGTTGGAGCCGGATTAATCGGAGAGCTATCGCGGGCACATTTGTTACTAACGAACAATCGTATTAGGGAAATGACTAAAGCCGTTGTTAACTTTGAGGTAAAGAATGATCTGCCAGCTGACGGAAAAATTGAAGTTATATTTCCATCAGTGTTTGATTTAAACGAAGTAGCTTGGGCGGAGGAACTGATAAACATGGATGGAAATCTTGATGTTTCCGTTTCTGGCCAAACAGTTACGATAGCGCGCGAGGGAGATGGTTTAGTAGTGCCTGCGGGCACTCATCTTAGCTTCACTTTATCCGAGATCAAGAACCCCAATCTAATTACTATGACTTCGGGCTTCACCTTTAAGACAAAAACCGTAGAGGGCTATCTCATTGATGAAAACAATGATGTGAGCGGACAGAAAATAATACTTGTTAAGATAGAGAGTCCCACTTACGAGGGTACAATTGATGTGGTTGCGAGTGCTGTCAGCTTATTGGATGACATTATGATTGAAACGGCATCACCATTCCCAACCTTTTATGATATTTCGAATCATTGGGCAAAAGTCGCAATCAATAAGATTGCCGAACTTGGTATTGTTCAAGGTAAGAAGCCTGGCCAGTATGCTCCCGATGACAATATAAGTCGCGCAGAGCTTCTAAAGGTAGTCGTTGGTGCATTTGAATATGAGATCCCGGAAGTAGTGAAAAAACCTCTACCAGATGTTCCGATCGATTCATGGTACGCACCCTACGTAAAAAGCGCCTTCGATAATAATATTATATATGGTTTTACGCAGGGGCTTTCGGCTAACGTAATGGCTTCCCGTGGTATGACAGTCACCGTTATGGCAAAGGCAGCAGGTTTTGACGATCAGGCAAATGATTTCTTTGAGAGCAGCAATGATAATAATGCCGATTTTCCAGATGTTCCTAAAGACGAATATTACGCTCCTTATGTAGCCTATCTTCATGAAAAAGGAATCATCGATGGCTATGAAGATGGAACTTTTGGCCCCAACAACCCAATAACTCGCGCAGAAATAGCAAAAATCGTGGTGAATATTTTAGAAACATTCATCCAGGCTGAAGAACGGGAACAATAGAGGTTTTATCCTATGCGCAGAAATCGGCATCACGCGGGTTTACTTTTGCTACCTTTCCTAAATCCATGACAAATAGCTCTGGATCTTCAAGGCGACTAGGATCCTCCTGAATAGCCCTCATACCTACCTCTCCTCTTGATAATATGACATCCCATACAGAGCCACGGACATAAAAGAGGAAGCAGATGCCATCGGCATTTTCAGCGACACATTCGCTAGGAAATGGTATACATTCATCTGCATCCAACGGCCCTTCAACCAGCTTTTCTTCAATCAAACGTCGAATCAACAAGGATTTTGCACATTCACGGTAAGCAAGCCGACGTTCTTCGGGTCGCATACTTTCAATTGTTGACATACAAGCTTCCAAAATGCTGGAATCAGTATTCTTCCGATATTCTTCAATACCCCCTGGATTACTCATAAAAAAAGTACTAGATGGATGTTAATCTAATACCTTTTTCTTAATATGTCAATAGCAAGTATTTCACTTCTATGCTGCCTTTAGCCCAGAGGGTGGTTGGTTCTTTGCAATGCTAAAAAGAAGCGTGTCTATTACACTAGCCTCATCGACTGCAGTTTCTTGGCCATCTCTCCTGACTCTATTGAGCCACTCGGTCAAAGTAAAAAAAGTTCTTTGCTTAATGTGTTCAGGATCCTTTAACTCATGCATAAACAGGGCTAATTCATCGTCTCTCATTCTGCGCCTATGCTCAAGATTGAACATGGTAGTCAGGGCTTCCGCGAGGTTGCCTTTATTATTTTCAAGCCAAGCAGAAACTTGTTCTTGGCTCAATTTTGTAAGATCTGGCGAAACCTCACCTGATTCCGGTGCAGGAGCAGCTTCAGCGACAGTTTGTCCAATCATTTTCCTACTGTCTGCTGCATATCTTTCCTCAACTACTTCGTGTCGATATTCCAATACTGATTTGCGTCCTGCTTTGCCTTTTTCTTCATAACTTCCCTTTGCAGCTTTATGTGCTTCACCGTAAATTCTTGACTCCTTTGCACGATGTTCAGTTTTTTCTTTAGGAGACATTAGGCCGGGACTTGTTTCCTCATTCGGGTTTTGAGTATTTGGATTGACCATGATTGTTTTGTTTTTATGAATCTTATTATTATACCAAAAAAACACCTTTAAATCAAGGCTAAAGGCCCTGCATAAGCCCAAAATAGTTAATCGATGATCTGAACTGTGCCACCTTCCGTACGTCCGATCACGGTGGGTTCAAACATGGGCTGAATAGTCGCAGGTAAATGCAAATAAGTTCCTGGCAAAATGGCCAAAAATTCCGTACTGATCTTATAAACACCTGCTGGCAAATAGGGCGCAAAGTAAGTAATGCGGCCAAATTCCTTATGGCTCTGGGTAAATGGCTCACTAAGAACCATAGTTCCAGGATTATGCTTCAGGCCAGCAGGAATTTCGTCAGACAAGGCAACAAGCTGGTAATCTTTGGGTACAATAATCTCCAATTCACTTACATATTTCTTACCTATTTTTAGGGTGACAGCCGGTATCCTCTCTCCTTTTTCAGTCATTTCATATAATTGCCTTACTATAAGCATATCTTCTTCGGTGCTGGTGGCCAGTGCAGGATCCAGATAAGAAATAAGATGAGCATCCAAATAAAGAGGACCTGTCCCACTCTTTTTAACAAAAATATCATTAATATCGTCCGTGGTAAGTGCACTGGCTTCAACCGAAGTTTGATAAACTTCATTTGAACTGTTGTCTGTGACTGATTGATCAAGAATCAGATCGCCATTTAGCTTAAGCTGAGCAATGTAATTAACACCTTGGTGATCTGTGTGGTTTACATAACTCTTAAGGGCCATAATGGTCCATAGCGCCTGACTGGGATTAAGCTCGCGAATTAAATCCCCACCCTGAAAAACCATATAGTTTGCAATTGGTTCAAGAAGAGAATTAGCAGAATCAAGTTCGCTCAGAGCAAAAAGAAGGACGGCAGTTGTTTCCGCAGAATCGCTAAAATATACCAAGTCTTCTTCCTGAATGGCTTCGTCGACAATTTCAGCCTTCAGGGTTGCAAAAGGAGTGGCCATACTTCCCTGACCAGCCTGAACAAGTTGGTTTAGGTTCAAAAGTAAAAAAGCTTTACCCCTAAGGCTAAGAGTTTCCCTTTCCTGAAAATAGCTCAGTGCTCGCTGAGTATCGTATTGTTCTTTTTTACCTAAGACCCACAAAATAAACGCGTCATCATCTGTGCTCAAATCACCACGATCAAGGGACTTCCATAGTGGGTCGATGGTTCGATTTAGCTGAATAGAATCAACATGTATACCCTTATTAGACGCCTCAGCATAAGCTAAAAGAGCAAAAGCAGAAAGTGTTGGACTGGCATTTTCTTCATCCCAAAATCTGTAGCTTCCATTTTGATCAGCCTTCCTTAGCAAAGATGAAACCAGACCGCGAACAGAAGCTAAGTCATTCTCTGTTGGCGAATCAGGCAAAAGATACAACCTGCTTAAAAGCTTGGCAGCCAAAAGATAGGTAGAATCATGGTGATAGTCCCCTAAGGCGTCCGACTGAACTTTAGCAATAGCTAGTGGAACACTGCTCATGGTCATACGCAGTTCACCAAGCTCTGGGCGAGCATCTTTAGGTAGACTTATTCTCCCAGTCCAGATATCACCTAAAAGTCCACTATTTTGTACTCGCATACAAGATTTTAGATGCTGCAACGGAATGCTGGCTTCACTTAAGTCATCGCCGGATTGAAACTTCACTTCAATCAGCTCTTTATCGATCGAATCATTAATATAAACGTTAAAAGCCAATTCTGTTTGCTGGCCAGGTTGAAGCAAAAAGTTTCGCGCCGTATCTCCTTTGGTAGTCGTATCATTACTAATAAGCTCAAGACGTGACTGGACTGGTCTACTCGAAATATTCTTAATGGATGCAGCAAAAACAGTTTGATCTCCAGCAACGGCAAAGCTTGGTAAAATAGGTTCAATCAATAATAGCTGATTCATTCTAAGGGCAGATGATGAAGAACCGAATTGCTCAGAGCCCTTCGTGGCGATGGCTTCTATAAAGTAGTCCTGCCTTTCCATTGGCAAGGTAAAGCTAACTTCCGCTTCGCCTCCTACAGTTGTACTGATTAGTGGGTCAAAATATTGAGATTGTGCTGAATTAATAAGAAGTTTCTCATGAGTATTTTGATAATCAGGTAATAGGTTATTAGTTGTTGGTGTAATATTAGAAGCCGAATTTAGTGGCCCAGATCTCTCAGAATAAAAACTGTCGTACGAAAATGATTTCTTTTGAGGCTCAGCATCCAGAACATTCAAAGTAATGACCGAAGCCAGCGGACGGTTTTGATAGTCATAAGTTTTGAATCTTACGGTAACCTCATCACCTGGCTTAGCAAGCTCAGGTTCATACGAAACATCAACAAAAATTTTCGACTCATCATTGCCTACGTCAATTCTTTGAGAAACGGATTCAAGGGAAGGCGAAATGCCACGATGAAAGCGAGTAACCGTTACCAGAAAATGCGGCATCATTGTCTCCTTAATTGGCACAGAGATTCTAGTTACCGGAGCGGTAAGATGCATTGCCTCATGGCCCAACAAGCCATTTCGCTCGTAGGTCACTACGACCGGGACTGGATTATCTTCCGAAGCTTCTGACTCATTAATCAAAAGGTGAGCCCGCCCACCAACAAAGTACTTGTTTTGATCTGCGGCCAAAACAAATTCATCACTAATGGCTAATTCTGCATTAGTGCTCAAAAAAACAAGTTGCTGAGCCATAATTTTATTATGTTTTTCATCCTGACTCTCTGCCTTTAGCAAATAAATACCATCTTCCATGGTTATCCCCACAGGAATAGAAATTGAACTCGGAACTTTTTCTGTGGTGAAAGTATCTTCGTAGACTACTTTTTTCTTTCCGGTTTGATTGCTCAAAGAGAGTTTAACTTTTTTGTCAGCAATCATTTCACCATCGTAATCCAATGCCAGTACGCTTACTTCTATGGCCTCATTCACTTGCACAAGCGCGTGCTTCAGGCCAAGGCCCAAATCAAAGTAGCCCTGATGCACTTTAAATACGCGGTTGAGCCCAGCAGATTCTCTGCCAGGCAAAGAAGCGCTTACTTGTAGATCGTATTCATTTTCAGCTGGCAAGAACTTATCCTCTCCATCTGTCAAAATGAGCTTTGCCTCACCATTCAAATCAAATTCAAACTCTTTCTGTACAAGTAAAGTTTGATCTTGGCAGATTGGCTCACATGATTCATTTAGACCTTGAAAGGTATAATTAATAGCTCCCTCCTGGTAGTTTAGCTTTGATGGCTTTTGATAAAGCTCATAATAGCCTTTGGTTCCTACCGCTGGTATTCCATTTTCGTACCGAGCCTTAACAATATAAACAGGTGCCGTTCCGGCAGCATGATCTCTTTCGGCTTCAATCCATTCCAATTTAAGGTCGGAAGCATCACTCTTTATCTGAATCGCAACGGGACTGGTAATTCTTTGATGATTGATATCAGAAACGACAATAAGATAATTACCCGAAACAATATTATCGGGAATTACAATCGTTCCATCAAATGATCCATTTCTACGAAGGGGGATTCTCTTTGAAATAACAAAATTTTGCTGACGATCTTCGATAGTCACGGTAACCTGAGTAGCCTCTGGAAGGTCTAAAACATGCTTATCAAGCGACCTCCAAATTCCCTTAATTTTTATGGTGTCACCTGGCGGAAAAACATACTGATTCAAAAAGACAAGAAGACCAGCGTCATCTACAGAAGAAGACACGTTGTCGGTCTCCAGAGTCCAGCTATCAGATACAAATCCCCATCTATTCATGCCTTCTTCCTCTTTTTTGCCACGTACATAAATACCCTCTTCAAGAGCTTGATTCGCCTTATAAATCCCCAATTCATCGGTAGTCCCTTGGTCAATTTTTTCACCATCGTAGCTGAGTATCTCAAGTTCCATGTCCGCAATCGGCTCACCTGACTTCACATCCAGCGCCCAAACCAACAAATCTGAGTCAGATCGCTTCATAAGAAGTGTGCTATCTTCGATCATAAAATGCTTTATGAACTTATTTTCGCCCTGAGTAATATAGGCAAGGTAAACTCCGGTTACCCAATCAATATCAAAATAATCATTCAAATTTAATATTAGTTCAGGGTCCTCCTCTATTGGATTAACCACCACAGAATCCGTATCGCATTTATAATTGGGCCAGTCATGCTTGGCAGAGGTGCGAATGAAATGATTGCTAGGTATTTGGCAAGCACTAAGTGTAATTGGTTCTTTTAGCTTCTCAGATAGCCTGAGTCTGGGGTTTTCACCGCGTATAAAGAAGTCCACAGAATCACTCTCCCAAATAGACGGGTCGGAAGGCACTTCAGTAACTTCTTCAGTAGTGGAATCTAGGGGTTTATCCACTTCTTTTGGTTCAGTTCGAATAGTTTCAAAAATGAGTTCAAAGTCTTCTTCCAGCGGCAGATCTTTATCACTTTTCAGTAAAAAACGGTAACTCTCATTCGGCTGGTAATCAAAGGTTGGCGCAAAAATAAGTATATCTTTTTGAGTTTCACCATCATCATTGACTCCGTAAGTTACCTCGGTATTAAAAAAGCCATCCATCTTTTTGGCCGTATCCGCATCCAGGTCGTTCGAGGGGTAAAGCAAGGCATTGACTCCGGGTTTTATGCCATCAAGTGACACCTCATCATTAAAATAAATCCAAAGTGGTTCATTTAGCGCCACTTCCTCAAGATCATTTATTGGGCTACTTTTTTCAACTTTAAGATCGGGTGACATAAGAACCCATGAATAAGATTCCTCTGTTTCACCCCCGTCCAATGCTTTTAGCCCAGCTGGAATCGTTACCTCAAAAGATTGACCGGAAGATGTTTCTTTAGGCATAAACTGAAAGGCGCTCATGCCAATAAATCTGACTTCCCCAGACAGCGAAGGCTCGATTTGAATCAAATCCTTTTTACTTACATCATCCCAGTCCATGGCTCGATCGAACATCACAGTGATTGCCCCACCTGCTGTAATAAGCTCTCCTTGCGAAGGATCCATAAATAGAACATATGGTGGCCCGGTCACCAGATAGTCGATGGTGGCATCATAGCCCATCTCTTTCATCCATATGTTTTTGGCCCTGCCCTTGATTACAATTCGATACTCATCACCAATGGTTAAGGGGCCGTCAGGTACGAATTCAAGCGTTTTAAAGTCTTTCCATCTTAAATCCCCCTCGGTCTTTGGCAGAATCATAAAAGCATCTTCAACTGATCGCCTATTCATAATGTGGCTAAAGTGTAGGGTGAAGGGCGCGTTAAAAGTCACCTTGTTTTGCTTTTCTGCCGGGTCAACTTGCATAATTGTTGGCGCGGAAAAAGACGCGAAAAAGATCACAACAAGGAGCAGAAATCCTATGAGCCACGGAAATAGCTTATATTTCACCTATTCCAAAATTTAGAAAGCTCAAAAATTGTAGCATAAAAGGCAGCCTTTAGGTATGCATTTGCATTTTTGGTTGACTTTTCCCCAATTCTTGATACAATCTTCCTAATATCTAATTTTTAGTCTCATGGCAGACATACCTTTCTATTTAGCATACGATGACGTGCTTCTACTTCCTCAGTACTCGGAGATTTTGCCCCGGAACGTGGATACAAAAACCCAGCTGACAAAGCGGATCAAGCTGAATGTGCCTTTGGTAAGTGCTGCAATGGATACAGTGACCGAACACGAACTTGCCATCAAAATGGCATTGTACGGTGGAATCGGAATCATTCATAAAAACCTCAGCCCCGATGAGCAGGCCGAGGAGGTAGATTTAGTGAAACGTTTTGAAAATGGCTTCATCCGAAGTCCCAAATGTGCCAAGCCAACAGATAAAATTCAAGATATTTATGCCATACGCAATAAATATGGTTACAAAGCAGTTCCGATTACCGACAACGGAAAGCCCGACGGCAAACTTGTGGGATTAATCACAGCCAACGACTACTTCATACACAAGCATGCTGACCAAAAGGTAAAAGACCGCATGACCAAGGCAGCAAAATTACTCACCGCCCAAGATGGTATTTCTCTGACGAAGGCGAACGATATACTTGAGGAATCAAGGCATTCCAAGCTCATTATTGTCGACAAAAATAATCGACTCAGGGCTATGGTGACTCGCCGTGACATTGAAAAGAACAAGCTTTATCCAGATTCATGTAAAGATTCCGATAAAAGACTTCGCGTAGGTGCTGCCGTTGGACCAGCTAAAAACATGGAAGAACGAGTCGAAAAACTAGTTAAAGCAGGTGCAGATGTACTTATAGTTGATACAGCACACGGTCATTCCAAAGGTGTGATCGATACCATTAAATACATAAAAAAGACTTACAAAAAAATAGAGGTGATTGGCGGAAACATCGCCACAGCCGAAGCAGTCAAAGCTCTGGTTAAAGCCGGTGCGGACGCAGTTAAAGTAGGTATTGGACCAGGTTCTATTTGTACCACTCGCGTGGTCACAGGTATTGGTGCTCCTCAGTTCTCAGCCGTATCCGAATGTGTGAAAGAAGCTAAAAAGACCGGCACCCCCGTTATCGCGGATGGTGGAATCAAGCTTTCCGGTGATTTTGCTAAAGCAATCGCCGTTGGCGCTTCTACCGCCATGATCGGAAGTCTGTTCGCCGGTACCAAAGAAAGCCCTGGCGACTTGATCTATCACGAAGGAAAAACATTCAAAGCCTATCGAGGAATGGGCTCAATGGGTGCCATGGCTGGTGGAGGAAAAGAACGCTATGGCCAAGCTGATGTCAAAGAAGAAGCCAAATATGTTCCAGAAGGAATCGAAGGTCAAATCGTTTACAAGGGGCCAGTCGCTCACGAAATCTTCCAACTCATCGGCGGTCTTCGTTCAAGTATGGGTTACGTTGGTGCCAAAGACATCGCTACCTTCCACAAAAAGGCCAAATTCGTTCAAATCACTAATGCCGGTCTCCTCGAAAGTCACCCCCACGATGTAATGGTGACCAAAGATGCTCCGAACTATAAGTCAAAATAGATCGGATTACTTACTTTGCCAATCCAGACATTTATTAAAGGCGCTATTACACATATCTTGGCCCCTTTTCCATTTCTTCGGATTCCCTTTCTCATCTGTAGAGCTCAATGAGGGATATTCAGGGGCATAAGATACTATATTTTCCCATTTACCATCAGAATTATCATCAGTGCATATGAAAGCCTTCAGGCTAACATAAAAAATTCTACAACCATCTAGCTCTACTACCAAATGTCGTGAATGATCTGAATCACAGTAAACCGTGTTTACAGAGTCAAACATAAGAAGATCTGCATCTTTAGCAATAAGTTCAAAGTTTACACCACGCTCAGGGTGAACTTTTTGAAGGCAGGTATTCAATTCTAATCTTGTTTTTACTACTGATTTTACCTCTGCAACCTTTGCCTCCGTTGTATGCATAGTATCTTTGGCAATTTTGACAGGATCAGTACAGCCATTTAAGGCAAGTACTGCTCCAATGGCAAGACCCTGAGTTAGTCTTTCACGGTACTTAGATTTCATGGCAAACAAGGAATAAATTCAGGGTTACTTTAACACCAAAAAGATAATGTGTCAATGACAAGCAACCGTTACTACTAAATAACCCTAAAATTGCGAAGGAAAGGCAAAATTTATGAATACAACAATCCCAAAAAGGATCAGGCATACAGCCAGTACTGCCATGGTCCAAGGAGATGAGCCACCTTCTTCATCCACTCCCATGTTTATTTGTAGAGCCAGTGTCGATCCACCATAAAGCAAAGACACAAAGGCAAAAGGAATATCCATAATTCGCATTAGGGCCAAAAAGAATTCAGCCATATAACCATTACGAAAAGCTAGCACCATAACAACGTAGGTCAGGGCAAGTGCGAAGAAATAGGCGGAACTGACACTATGCAAGCTTTTGATTTTGTTCATTTACTTTTTTTCAGTTAGAATCATCTTATCAAAAAGGACGTTTTTATACAACAATGAAGCTAACAAGTGACGAAGTAAAACATATTGCCAAGCTCGCCCGACTCAAGCTAACCGATGAAGAGGTCGACAAATTTGGAACCCAGCTCTCCGATATTTTGACGAATGCAAAAATGCTCGATGAAGTCGATACATCCAATGTGGAACCCGTTTCACAGACGACCGGCCTTCAAAATGTCACCTTTTCCGATGTGGAAGAGCCTTGTGATTTGGCCGACAAGATTTTGGAACAATCTCCCATGCCCATCCAGGATCACATGATCAAAGTAAAAAATGTTTTTTAATGATTGATCTTTCTATTGCACAAGCAAAGGCTGGCTTAAAAGACAAAAAGTTCAGTGCAACTGAGCTAACTCAGGCCTACCTAGATCGTATTGCGGCAACTGATGATAAGCTGAATTCTTACATCACCGTTACGGCTGATGTGGCGCTGGAGCAAGCCAAAAAGATCGATGAGAAAGGGGATTTTAGCGGAATTCTTACCGGAATTCCAATGAATCTGAAAGATGTCGTTTGCACGGCTGGTATCAAAACCACGGCCTGCTCCAAGATTCTCGAAAACTTTGTACCGCCTTATAATGCCCACATTTACGATCGCTTGCTAGATGCAGGCTCTATTCTTTTAGGTAAAACAAATACTGATGAGTTCACCATGGGTTCCAGTTCCGAGAATAGTTATTTTGGAGTCACCAAAAACCCCTGGAATACGGACTATGTCGCTGGTGGATCGTCTGGTGGGCCAGCTGCCAGTGTAGCGGCTGATCAATGTGCCTTTTCCATCGGTACCGATACAGGTGGTTCTATTCGCCAGCCAGCCAGCCTGTGTTCTACAGTGGGCCTTAAAGTCACCTACGGCCGTGTACCTCGTTTCGGTTGTATTCCTTATGCCTCATCCTTCGACACCATTGGCCCCTTAGCTAAAACCGTCGAAGATGCCGCATTGGTTCTTCAGGCAATTGCTGGTAAGTCCGAAAAAGATGCCACCACGCCTGACGTTCCAGTACCCGATTACTCCAGTTTCCTCAAGGAAGATCTAAAAGGAGTGACTTTGGGTGTTCCCAAAGAATATTTTGACGAGGGTATCGATCCAGAGGTCAGTCATTCCATTTTTGAGGCGATCGAAGTCATGAAAAAACTAGGCGCCACATTCATCGATGTCAGCTTGCCGCTTACCAAATATGCCATTCCTGCCTACTACATTTTGGTTAAATCCGAAGGCAGTACCAACATGGCTCGGTACGACGGAATCAAATATGGCCACACCACCGATGACGCCAAGGAACTCGAGGAAATCTACATGAAGTCGCGCTCCGAGGGCTTCGGTGACGAAGTAAAACGCACCATAATGATCGGCACCTACGCGCTTTCGGCTGGCTACTACGATGCTTTCTATCTAAAAGCCGCCAAAGTGCGCGCTTTGATGAAAAAAGAGTTCGAAGATGTATTCGAAAAATGCGACGCTTTGATCACCCCAACTTCACCAATTCTACCTTTTAAAATTGGCGAAAAAGCGGACGATCCACTGGCCATGTACATGGCTGACATACTCACTACCCCCACCAACCTAGCTGGTATGTGTGGGATGTCCGTTCCCAGTGGCTTCAGCAAAAACGGACTACCAATTGGCCTCCAGATCATTGCCGGGCAATTCAAAGAAGGCAATCTTTTCCATGTGGGACACGCATTCGAAAAAGCTACCGAATGGCATAAAAAGAAACCAAGCCTATAAGCTTAGCGCTACTCCAAGGGTTGTCTCTAGTCGCGTAAAGTCTTTTTGTGATTCCACCGCCTTATTAACGTCCAAGGCGGAGAAAAAAGGACTCTCTTCACGCTCTACAATGTATTCCTGAGCAGATTCAGGAGCCGAGCGTGCGGCTAAAAGTTCACCTGGATTGACCAGGCGAGAATTTAAAAATAAGCCCTGGTGATTGAGGACGAAGTGAAGTCGTCCCATCGCCGTGAGGCCATTCCAATATTTAACACCCATAGTTCCCAATGATTTTGGCATTTGGAGCTTCATTTGATGTTGGTTTTTTGTTTTGTGTTGTCATATTAACATATATCAAAAAAAGGGCAAGTTCCTCAACATCTAATTACATAAAAACCGCCTCAAGGGCGGCCTTCATTTTATCTCGGTGGACTTGTGCAGCAACTTCTTTCTTCAGGTGAATGTTGGTGAACCAGGGTTGATCTTCACGGGTCAGCACATACTCCTTGGCTGATTCAGCCATTGCATCCACCATGGCGATCTCGTTCCACGCAATCAATCCGTGCTCTTTGAACTGATCGGCGTAGTTCATAATCAGCTTTAGGCGTTCCATAAAAGTCATGCCGTCCCATCGGTCGACAATTTTGGTCCCCGGTGATTTGCGGGGTTTATTTTTCATATTAATCATATAATTATAGCATTTTTTGGCGAAAAAATCAATGTACTAAGCCCTGCATCAGGTGTAAATTGTGTGCATGGACTATTACAAAGAGTCATTAAAGTTGCATGAAGAGAAGCGTGGAAAGATAGAGATTGTCTCGAAAGTTCCTGTTAAGACAAAAGACGATCTCAGTCTGGCTTATACACCTGGCGTGGCTGAACCTTGCCGACAAATCCACAAAAACCCTCAAGACGTTTACAAATACACGAATAAAGGAAACATGGTTGCTGTAGTAACCGATGGCTCCGCGGTTCTTGGCCTGGGCAACATTGGTGCAGCTGCTGGATTGCCAGTGATGGAGGGAAAAGCGATTTTATTCAAGGAATTCGC
>JAJDCF010000036.1 GCA_029260955.1 Patescibacteria group bacterium
TCAGCCGTGCACCAGTAAATGTCATCTTTATTAACATCAAAAATCCACTGAAAAGTACGATTGGTTCCTACCATATAGCCACCATGTACATGAACAATTCCCTTAGGCTTGGCTGTTGTGCCAGAGGTATAAAGAATAAAAAGCGGATGTTCGGCGTCGACTGGAACTGTTTCGCACGCATCAGGTTGGCTCTGAACCAGCGCATCCCAATACGTATCACGATTCATCTTCATGTTAACGGGTTTATTACCACGTCGATGAACCACAATGTGCCTAATCGAAGCTGATCCACGCACCGCTTCATCACACAGAGTCTTCATATCGATAACCTTACCACCTCTAAAGCCAACATCGGAGGTAATAAGAATCTTGGCGGCCTGATCATCAATTCTTTCCCGAAGAGCATGTGCAGAATAACCAGCATAAACCACGCTATGAACTGCACCAATCTTGGCACAAGCAAGCATGGCAATCGCGATTTCGGGTGTATTTTGCATGTAGATAGCAACCCGATCTCCCTTTCGTACTTTAAGATTTTTAAGACCGTTAGCCATTCTGCAAACTTCCCGATTAAGCTCGCCGTAGGTCAGTTGACGTTTGTCACCACCATCATTTTCCCAGATGATCGCCGTCTTGTTTTCAATAGGTGTGCCCATATGTCGATCGAGGACATTATGCACAATGTTACACTGCGCCCCTGTAAACCATTTGAAAAAGGGCGCCTTAGTATCATCAAGTACCCTGGTCCATCGCTTAAACCACTCAAGTTCTTCCGCAGCCTTTTCCCAATAAGCCTCAGGGTCTTTGGCAGCCTTTGCAGCAGCCGCTTTGTACTGTTTAACCCGAGCATGCTTAAGAGTTTTCGCTGATGGCTTATAGAGTTTTTTCTCATTCAGTAGAACCTCAGTTCTTCCATGATGCTTGTCCATGATACTTAGTTTTATTTTTTTCATTCTAGCATATAATATAGGTACTAAAATATAAGACTTATGAAGAAAAACCTCAAAATAATCGCTATCCTTGGGCTTTGTACCCTAATTCTATCGGGCTGTACCTTCGCAGGCGACAGTTCCGCGCTAACCGATGGGACACCTGGCTTTTTGATGGGAATATGGCACGGCATAATTGCCCCCTACACGCTGATAGTTCGATTCTTCTTCGAAATCAAGATGTACGCCATTCCAAATAGCGGCCTTGGCTATGACATTGGATTTCTTCTGGGAATAATCGGAGCCATTCCACTTGGTTGGTTGGCCACTCTAATATCAATTGCCTTTTTATTACTGGCTTAAAAAAACTGAATTTTTTAGATTTTATGAAAGACAATAAACGTCCTTTCTGATAAACTTACACATGGTGCCCTAATGAAAAACTGTGGATAATAAAAAGAAAATACTCATCATTGAAGATACTGCTGAATTAAGCAAGATTATATTTTCTATGCTACAAGAAGTAGGATTTGAAGTAGAGGCAGTTAGCGATGGAGCACAGGGAATCGAAAAGCTCAAAAGCAGTCAATTTCATCTTATTCTTCTTGATTTGGTCATGCCCAAAAAAAGTGGCTTTGAAGTGATGGGTGCCGCTCAAGAACTGGGTATAAAAGCTCCAATTATAATTTTTAGCAACATGCCTGCGGGTTTTTCAAAAGATGAGGTACTAAAAATGGGTGCGACTGAATATATAGAGAAAAATAAAAGTTCACTTGAAGATGTAGTTGAACGTATAACAAAACTAGCTGCTTAATGCGCAAAAAAAACATAAAAATCATCAGCACACTACTCATTGTTATAGGTCTTAGCATAGCTACAATTGGCCTGACGATAGAATATCGAGCAACCAAAGAAATCGGTAGATTAACCACAATACGATTACCCATTGATGTTTGGCCAGGTAATTTTTGGATCATTATTGCCAATGAGAAGGGATTTTTTGAAGAAGAGGGCATAAAGGCAAAAATAGTAGATGTTTCTGCAAATTATAACGAGAGCGTCGATGAGTTTATTCATGGAAGGCTTGTAGACACACAGAATTTAGCTGTATTCGATTTGGTGGAGGCAAATAACAGAGGTGCCAATTTAGTAACTGTGCTTGTTTCTGATAATTCAGAAGGTGCAGAGGGACTAGTAGCAAAAAAAGAATATAAGGAGCTCTCTGATTTAAAAGGCAAAAGAATAGGAGTAGAACTGGGAAGCTATTTGGAGTATTTCTTAAATGCAGCCATGCTGAACGTAGGAATCGGACATGAGGAATACACACAGGTCGACATTGTCACTGAAGACCTAACTAACAACTTTGCAACAGCTAAACTAGACGCTGCCTTTTCGTGGGAACCAGATTTAAGCGAAATGAAGGAGATGTATGATCTTAACATCATCTTTGACACCTCCGATATGAGAGGATTGTCACCTGGTATCTATGCTTTCAAGCGCAAATTCATTGAATCAAACCCTGAGGCCATTCAAGGACTAATTAATGCATGGCATAAGGCAACTAATTTTTTGATGAACAACAAAGAAGAAGCCTATGGAATAATCGCTCAAGTCGATTTTGCTGATAAACCTGGTGACCATTACAGCATCGAAGAAATTGAGAAGCTGGTTAAACTAGATCCACTTTTAGATTTAAATGACAATATGGCATCCTTTAGCTTTGAAACAGGATTTGAATCGCTTTATGCCAATCTTCAATTTGTAAGCCGTTTCATACAAAAAACACAGGGATTTAATAACATTCCCAATACTAATCGCATGCTAACGGATGAATTTATTATGAATGTAAAAACACACTAATTTGCATGACGAAGAAGTCAAATGAATCATCGATGGTACCTAGATTTACACTTAGAAGTAAGCTCAATATTCTGTTTTTGACCATCTCAGGCCTTCTAATTATCACCTTCTCTTACACAACCATAAATGTTGTCAGATATGAAGTGAAAGAACAAGCGGAGCTAACTATTAAAAAACATTCCGAATTAGTCATTTCACTTATAGAAGTATGGAAAATACGGAACGAAGGTGAGCTTTTTAGATTATCAGACCCAAATTCCACTCTGATAAACAGTCTGACAGAGTTCTTGAATGATCAGAGTGAAAACAACAAAGAAAAGGTCCGCAATGAGCTTGATCGCTCACTATTCAATGCGGCCAATTATGTAGAACTCTTTGTGATGGATCCAAATTCAGGAGAAGTCCTAATTTCAAGCAATCCCAACTCAGAGGGGAAAATGAACACAGGTCACGATAGCGCTTATCAAAGAGCTGACGGTGCACGCATATCTCCTATTCATTTTTCAAAACACCTCAATGATTACACAATATGTGTTGAAAATCCCGTAAAAAACAACTTTGGTGAAACAATATTAGTCATCGGAGCAAACACAAACATATTAGCCCTACGTTCAGCCCTAGCTCCTCCTTCAATAACACATCAGGCAGGAAAGGCTTATTTGGTTAGTCTGGAAGGAAAAGCAATTATAGGTGACTACATTGCTCAACCGAATATGATTCAAAGAGCCATTGACGGCGATATAACAGTGACAGAATACATAAATAGTGAACAAAAAAAAGTCACTGGTTATCAAGAGTATTTGCCTGATCTACAAGCTGTTCTAATTCATGAGCATGAATCTTCTAAACTTTTTGCTTCACTTGCGGTTATTACCAAAAGCATCTGGACTATTGCTTTCAGCATCCTAGCTGCCACCATGCTAGTCATTTACTTTCTAATAAATCGCTTTACAAAGCCAATAATAGATTTAACTAAAACAGCGCAAAAAATTGCAATGGGAAATTACAAAGTGCGAGCCCGAATAAAATCTACTGATGAAATTGGAGTTTTAAGTCATGATTTCAACAGTATGACTGATGAACTGGTTTCATCACTCGAGGAAGTGTCACTGAAAAATGCCTTGCTTCAATCTCAATATGACTCCGCTTTATACGGAATATTTTCCATCAGCTCAAAAGGTAAGGTTTTGTCATGGAACAGGAGTTATAAAGAACTATGGGACATTCCCAAGAGCCTCAAAAATTGTACAGACCCACATATATTCATTCGTCATTGTGCAGAAAAAACGAAAGACCCTGAAAATTTTATCAAAAAAACCAAGAAACTCGTTAATCTCAAAAAGGGAACCAGCCACGAAACGATAGAGCTGACTAATGGTCAAATTATCAACCGTCAATCCGCTCCACTCCTTGGTGAAAAGGGTGCAATCCTAGGAAGGGTATTCTTACTCAGAGATGTTACCAAAGAAACTAAAATGAGCATGGTAAAAAACGAATTCATATCGTTAGCCACCCATCAGCTTCAAACACCCTTAACGGCTATTCGGTGGCTTCTTGAAGAACTTGGAAATTTAGAAAAAAATAATAAGAAAAAGTACCAACTAGTAAAGGATGCAAGCGTATCAACCGAACGTGTTATTCGTCTGGTAAGCGACCTTCTGAACGTATCGAGACTAGATGTAGGTCAAATTGGAATAAATTCAAAAAAGGTCGAGCTGACTCAGCTAGTTAGCGACCTGATCAATAAGGCTAAAACTACAGCCAAGGCCAAAAAAATTACCATTGGCTTTGAAAGATCTAAAACCAAAATCTTTGCATACGTAGATAAAGATCTTATTTCGGAAGTTGTGCTGAACATTCTTTCAAATGCCATTCGCTACAGCGAGCCAAAGAAGAAAATAACTGTAAGAATAAGAAAAAGAAAAAGTTCCGTTGAAATATCAATAAAAGACCAGGGAATTGGAATTTCAAAAGAAGACCAGAAAGAATTATTTACTAAGTTCTTTCGAACCAATGAAGCAGGTAGATACAACACAACGGGTTCTGGCTTAGGACTTTATATTATCAAAAAGATTTTGGATGCTTGCAAGGCAAACATTAAGATAGAATCTGAATTAGGCAAGGGCTCAACTTTTAAAATAATACTTCCATTAAAGGGGCCTGTCTTAATAAAGGAAGGGGCCAAAGTATTGATCAGAAAAGGAATGGCGTGGCACTAAAAGGAGTACTCCTCAAATAAAGGTTTAACGTCTATTTTGCTAATATCGTGACGCGTTAATGGCCCCTTTTTGAACTGCGGTAATTCCTCCACGTAAATAGGACGTTCTTCTTTATAAAAAATACCAATTGGATATTTTTCTGGTGGCTCAAAAGCCTTTTTAAAGGCAGCTTCCTGATTCGTCGTATCATGATTTGACTGCTGAAGGTCATAAGTTAAATCTTGATAGTATTTGTAACCATGTACCTTGTCATACGTCACACAAGGCTGCAACACATCAATAAATGAAAAACCTTTGTGATTGTGAGCTTCTTTGATTAAATTGACCAAATGAGGAAGATTACCGGCATAGCCACGCGCTACAAAGCTGCAATGATTTGCCAGGGCAAGCGCAATAGGATTAACTGGCGGATCGGGATTTCCAAATGGCGTAGAAGGACCTGCACAGCCTTTGGCCGACGTAGGCGAAACCTGCCCCTTAGTAAGTCCATAAACAGTATTGTTTCCAACAATATAGGTAAGATTCGGATTGCGGCGCATGGCATGAATGAAGTGTCCCATGCCAATACCATAGCCGTCACCATCCCCTCCTTCAACGAACGTTGAAAGTTCGTGATTGGCCAAATGCGCACCCGTCGCCACCGCCACCGCCCGACCATGCAGAGTAATAAGTCCATAAGTACTGAACCAACTAGGCATATTCGCCCCACAGCCGATTCCCGTAATCAGCATAACTTTGTCAGGGTCTAAATCGAGTTGGGCCATAGCCTGCTTCATAGCAGCTTCAATGCCGAAATCTCCGCACCCGGGACACCAGTTGGGTTTGCCTTCCGTTGATGTGTAATCCTTGGGGGTTCGAGGCATTATTTTTTAGTTAACTTCTTAATTTCCTCAGCAATCTGGTCTGGAGTAAAAGGCCGACCGGAGTAATCGAGAATTTTACTTTGAATATCTACCCCGGCTTTCTCGGCAATCACACCGCCTAATTGAGCATTGTAATTACTTTCTACCAGAATAGGCCGCTTGCATTGTTCTAAGGCTTCCAGCACACCAGGCTGCAACGGAAGCATGTATTTGATGTGCAGCATATTGGCTGTGATGCCATCTTTAGCAAGCAAATCGATGGCCTCAGATGCCGGCATATAAGTTGCTCCCCAACAAACAATCGTAACCTCCGCATCAGCATCACCCTCGATTTGAACAGAGGGTAAATTCTTTTCAATCGTCTCCATTTTTTTCATACGCCTGGCATATATTTTTTTGACAGGCTCAACCTCTTCGGTGAAGTAACCGGATTCAAGATGTTCATAGGTTGTCGCGCAGTGGGCTCCGCCCTTTTGCCCGGGAATACTGCGAGGAGGAATGCCATCTTCAGATGACTTATAACGCTTAAAATCCTCAGTAATCTCATCCTCTTTCAATAACTTCCCCCGATCCACCGTAAGATGATCTGTTTTAAGGAAGGGTAACGTTGCATGCCCCTCGCCCAAATACTTTTCTGTTAATAGAATAACCGGACACTGATACTTTTCCGCCAAATTAAATGCTTCGTGAGCCATATAAAAAGCTTCCTCATGACTTCCCGGAGAAAGAACAATACGAGGAAACTCCCCTTGAGATGCATGCATAACTGTACGAAGATCTCCCTGTCCACTGCGAGTGGGAAGTCCCGTAGAAGGGCCAGGCCGCTGAACTTCTACGATCACCACCGGTGCCTCAATCATTCCTGCCATACCAATCGCCTCTGTCATCAGAGCAAACCCACCACCAGAAGTAGCCGCCATGCTGCGCACACCCGCGTAACCAGCACCAATTGCCATATTAATAGCAGAAAGTTCATCTTCCACGTGATTCACCGAAATATCGTATTGCTGAGCATGCTTGGCTGCCGAATGTAAAACTGATGAACTAGGTGTCATGGGATATTCAGAAACGAATTTGAGCCCAGCCTTGATGGCACCAAACACGATAGACTGATTGCCGTTAACAAAAAACTTCTTCACAGGCTCTTTCAGAGGCCTAATTTGATAATTGAATTCTCTGTTAAAGTGCTCCTTCACATAATTATAGCCAGCTTGAGCCGCATCGATGTTTTTATTAACAATATCCTCACCCTTTCTGGCAAAAGTTTTTACGATCAAGTCCAAAAGAGGCTGAATCTCATAATCCAGAAGCGCCATACAGACGCCGATTCCCACAATATTCTTAGCTAGGCCCAAACCGACCTTTTCTTTGGCAATCTCGACCATAGGAACAGGGAAAAGATTGATGTCATCCCGTTTTACCTCGCCAGAAACCAGCGAAGGATCGTAAACCAAGCCACCTCCGGGAACAATGTCATCGATATATCGCCCTACCGTTTCGTCATCGATAGAAAGAACCAGATCATAATGATTATTATGAGACTTCACGGGATTTTCAGAAACTCGGATTTGATTAATATTGTTGTATCCCTTTATTACGCTATAAAATTCCTGAGTTGAATTCAGCCAAAGACCCGCATGCATGGCCAATTTGGCAAACATGTTCCCAGGAACCTCGATTCCCTCACCCGCCTTACCACCGATCATGAAATTGAGCTCATTTATTATCATACGCATGCATTCTACACGCGGAACATTGATTTTTCCATCGTTTTTAAGTAAAATTTACAGGCTATTTGTATATATTTATGGATTACTATAAGACCCTCGGGGTCGAAAAAGGAGCATCGGAATCAGAGATCAAAAAAGCTTATCGAAAGTTGGCTCAAAAACACCATCCTGATACCGGAAAAGGAGATGAAAAAAAATTCAAAGAAGCTACTGAAGCTTATGAGGTACTGAGTGATAAGCAAAAAAGAGCGCAATACGACCAGTTTGGATCAGCTGGACCAGGATTTGGAGGTGGTGGAGGACAAGGCTTTGGCGGTTTTGACTTTAAAAACGTTAACGTTGATTTTGGAGGCAGTTTTGGGGACATATTCGACACTTTTTTTGGGGGAGGACAGCAGGGAGGTCGCAAAAAAGGTCCTACACGGGGATCTGACATAGAAATGGTCTTTCAGATCAGTTTTGAGGAAGCAATTTTTGGAGTCAGCAAAGAAATCGAGGTATCTGCATTTGCTGCCTGCCTGCACTGCAAGGGAATTGGGGCAGAGCCTGGCACAAAGCTAAAAACCTGCGAGGATTGCTCTGGAACAGGACAACAAGTTAAACTCCAAAGAACCCCATTCGGCCAGATTCAAACCGCCTCAGTATGTCAAAGCTGTGAAGGGGCAGGACAAATACCGGAAAAAAGGTGCAAAGAATGTAATGGGGAAGGCAGATTAATGAAAGCCCAACGAATTAAGACCAAAATCCCTGCCGGTATTCACGATCAAGCAGTTATTCGCCTATCTGGTAAAGGAGAAGCAGGTCTGCAGGGTGGTCCAACAGGAGATCTGTTCCTGCATATCAGTGTTGCACCAAGTAAGCACTTTGAAAGAATAAAAAATGACATTTATACCACCGAACATATTCATGTGCTTCAGGCGATAATGGGTGACGAGATCAACGTTAAAACAGTACACGGTGATGCCAAACTTATCATTTCCGCCGGAACAGAGAGTGGAAATATACTTAAACTTAAGGAATATGGCGTACCTAAGGTCGGAACCACCCACAAAGGGGATCACATTATTAAGATCAAAATCAATATTCCAAAAAAGCTGTCCAGCAAAGAGAAAAAACTTTATGATGAGCTGGTAAAAGAATCAAAACTAAACATCAAGCCTCAAAGCAAAGGATTTTTTGGCTAACCCATGCTATTAACAACTCAATGAAGAATTCATATTCAAGCAAAGAAACTTCGACAACACCCAGATATATAGGGATTTTTGTTCTTATCTCTTTTGTTTTCATGCTTGGTTGGAATGCCGGCGTAACTCACAATCAAATTGAGCAGGGAGTCGCTCCGCAAGCAACTGTCACTTCTCCATCAGGACAAGCAGAAATAGTGAATATGAAGCTTTTCTGGGATGCCTGGAATATTTTGAGTAGCAACTATGTTGACCCACATTCTTTGGTAACAGAAGAAATGATTTTTGGAGCCATTAAGGGAATGGTTGCGTCAGTTGATGATCCGTATACAAACTTCATGACACCTAAAGAAAATCGGGAGTTTCAAGAAAGCATGCAAGGACACCTGGAAGGTATTGGGGCAGAGTTAACGCTAAGAAACGGCATGTTAACTGTTATTTCTCCACTAAAAAACTCACCAGCTCAAAATGCTGGTCTTCAACCGGAAGATATAATTTACGAAGTTGATGGAACGTCGACCGAAAACATGACCCTGGAACAAGCCGTAATGGCAATCAGAGGTAAAAAGGGAACAGCGGTAGTTCTGACAGTGCTTAGAAAAAATTACAACGAACCTATCACAATTCGTATCGTTCGCGACATGATCAACATCAACAGTATTGATTGGGAAATGGAGGGAGATATTGCCGTGATTGAGATAAACCAATTCGGAGACAATACCAAGCAAGAATTTAGCAAAGCTATCAGCGAAATACTTTTAGAAAGACCAACTGGGGTCATTTTGGATTTACGGTATAACGGAGGAGGATATTTGGATGGAGCAGTTGATATAGTCTCAGAATTCTTGGAGAAAGAAAAAGTGGTTACTATCAAAAGGCGAAATCCTGAAGATGATGAGGTGATTTACGTAAACGGGCAGGCCCGTATGGCAAAAATACCTTTGGTCATTTTGATAAACAAAGGTAGTGCATCAGCTTCCGAAATCGTTGCGGGCGCCGTTCAGGATCACAATCGAGGTACTGTAATTGGAGAAGAAAGCTTTGGGAAAGGCACTGTTCAAACTGTCGAGAATTTGATTGGTGGGTCTAGCTTGAGGGTAACTATTGCCAAATGGTTCACTCCAAACGATCAAAACATAAACGAAAGTGGTATCACTCCAGATATTGTTATCGAAAGAACGATTGAAGATTTCGAATCAGGAGACGATCCTCAACTGGAAAAGGCAATTGAACATTTAGAAACACTAGGCGCCTGAAGGCATAATAACTCCATTACCATACTCTATACCGTATTGCGTAGTAAATCCGGCAGGTACTTCAAGGACAAAATTTGAAGGAACAGCTGATCCATGTCGCTCACAATGCCTATCCAGGTCTGCAATACAAGGCATCACATTTTTTGCGATATGGTTTATTTTTAGATCACGTCCAATAAAAACCATGTCGATAGGAATCAACATATTCTTCATCCACATAACTGGATTTGAGCCTTCTTCATCATAAACAAAAAGCATTCCCGTACCATTCGGAAGATCCTCTCGACCCATCAAGCCCAATTGCTTACCTTCAGGAGTCTTAACCACCTCAACATTAATCTTAAGTATACCCTGATCAGACATGATTCTTAAAAATCGTATATTCGCCTGGATGCCTACAAAATAAATCACCAGAGCAAGAAACCCAACAATTGCAAAAAAACGTCGATTCATATCAGTGCTTAATTACAACCAATATACCATCATTTCCATCAATCGGAATCAATAATTGCTCAATTCCCTCTTCTGATTGCATAAAATCATGAAATTCCTTCGTTTTTTCTGGAAAAGCCATCATATCATCAAAAATAATCACTGCTCCAGGCACCAAACGATCCTGAATCACCTTCCAAAAATCCAGATAAGAAGCCTTTTGACCATCTACAAAGACAAAATCAAACTTCAAGCCCTCGTTCATCTGAGTAATAATCTCTACAGCATCGCCAAAGCTAAACTCAACAAAATCAGAAAACCCAACTTCAGCAATGTTCTTTTGAGCCTCCGCATAAGTCGGCGCACTGTGATCAATCGTATACAATTTCGCCCCAACCTTTTCAGCAGCCTCTGCCATCCAGATAGTAGAATATCCGTTCGCGCAGCCAATTTCGAGAATAATTTTGGGCCTTTTAACCTGAATGAGCATATTCAAAAAACTCCCCACCTCATTGGTGACATTAGGAATGTCATTTTCAACGCCGTAAACTCGAAGTCCCCCTAGATATTTTTTTAAATCTTCTTTCACAAAATGATTTACTCACGATCAGACAAATAACACAAACGTTATGCCTGATCTTCAGAATCAAAATTCTTCTCTTGAGGTAGTGTAGGCTCTTTCTTTTTCATAGCCTCCAAAACCGCAAGTTTCATAGAAGCAGTGGTTCTACTTATCGATTCCTGTAAGGTTAATAATTCTTTAATTCTGCTTCCTTTTTCAATATCAACATTAAAGTTTCCTTTGCTAATTTCATCAAAAGCATCAGTTATTTTCTGAATAGGCTTAGAAATTAGATGAGACATATATAAACCCAAAATCACAGCCAATAACAACGTAATCAAAATTACCGCAACTAAAACTCTTTTATTCATCTGAATAGAATCTTGAATATCATCTTCAATAGCGAGACTTAATTGAAAATTCTCTTTACTAAGCGCATTAATTTTTTCAATTTCTACCAGCTCTTCATCTTTGATTTCCTGCCCCCGTATAGCAATCTCGCCCATTTTTTGTGCCACCTCTTCATAAGCATCAATCTCAGATAAAATGGCATCTCTCTCTTCCAGAGATAATATGCTTGAGTCGACTCCGACTTTTACTTTTTTAATGCTTTCAATCCATTCGTCTAAATGCTCTTGATCAGGAGATTGGTACAAAGTTTCTTTGCTGAAATACTGCATAAAGCCGACATCTTCTGTTAATTGCCTATCATCAATAGCAAAAAGTGGAACACGTATATTATAGCGTTGCTGCTTCTCCGTTGGATACGCATTGGCGAAAATAATTTCCTGATCAAGTAATTCCTTATGCACACTTACTATTTTTTTAGATGAATCCTGATAATTATCATCTAAGGATATTAGCTGACGTACGCCCTCTGACTCTGGTAATAGCTGTTCTATCTCCTTAATATTCTTATCAATTTGCTTTAACTCCTCAGTCAATTCAGAAAAATCAGAATGATCTGAGCTTTCAATAATTTGAAAAAGTAGATTTTGTTTCTGACTCAGTCCTGACAAGTACCTCTCTAAGTCTTTACCAGACTGAGTTGTTTCCTGTGCCTGAATACCGACAAACCCAACGGCTCCAACAAGCAAGGCAACTAATAGAAACCCACTGACAAGAATATGATTTAGTTTCATTTTTTTAAATCCATTATTATACTAAAGCTGACTTGTAAAAACAAAAATCACGAACACCTCAACTGCAAATAGAAACAGTCAAGCCACCAATGTATATATTTTTGGCAATGCTCATTTGTCTTTATTTTAATTGAAGATATTCTAGCATAATAATTGGGCAAAATAAACAAATCCTTTTTGCCTTTTTTAAGATGAGCTATGGTATTTCCACAAAAGACGATCACTCCACAATTCTACATATCCTACTTCAACAACTTATTCAGCTCCTCCTTGAATTCATCAACATCTTTAAAGCTCCGATACACACTGGCAAAACGAATGTAAGCAATGTGGTCTAGCTTTTTTAGTGCCTCAGTAACATCGTTCCCGATCGTCTGACTGGCGACGGTTTTTTTGTTAGCTGCCCATTTTTCCTCCAGATCATTGATCATCTCGTCAATCTGTTCCTTGGTTACAGGTCTTTTTCCGCAGGCGATCCAAATCCCCTGCTCAAGCTTCGTTCGGCTATAAATCTCAAACGTCCCATCTTTCTTCTTCACCATCAGGCTTCCCATCGCTGCACGTTCAAAAGTAGTGAAGCGATTTTCACATTTTTCACATTCACGACGACGGCGAATCACTCGACCGTTCTCAGTGACACGCGAGTCCACTACTCTAGTTTCCGTCGCTTTACATTTAAGACAGTGCATATTTATTTAGATAATTTAGAAAACAAATCCATAGCAAAGGTGTCAGTCATACCAGCAATATAATCCTTTACCACCATATATCTTTCTTCGTTTTCAAGTCTGGATTGATACTTATCCGGTAAATTCTCAGGCTTCTCGTGAAGAGCGCGGAAGAGATTAGAAATTACCCTCTTTCCTTCCTCATTATACTTCATAACCTCTTTGGCATTGTAAAAATTCTCATAAAGGTAGTCTTTTAGCTGAACCGCCATTCGAGAAACCTCATCCGAGAACTGTGCGATCTGACCATCATGAGCATAAACATCACTCACTGAGCCAACTTCCATTTTTTGTAACCGCTTATTTGTATTGCTCGCCAGATCATTGACCAAAAGCGACATAATACTTGTCACCATCTGATGCTTTTGAATCTCAGGTACATTTGAAGGCACTTTATTGGCAGCCGCATACTTCCAAATATCTAATTCCATCAGACCTTCACTTGTGAGAATTCCCGAACGAAGACCATCATCGATGTCATGACTCTGATAGGCAATTTCATCAGCAATATTTACCACTTGGGCCTCCAGGGAAGGCATAAGATGATCAAAAGCCTCGGGCCTATCGTAACGAGTACGATGTTTAAGCAGGCCATCCAAAACCTCGAAACTCAGATTGAGCCCCTTATACTCATCGCTCTTTCGTTCAAGCTCATGAACCACGCGGAAACTCTGCTCATTGTGTTCAAAACGAGAGCCGTAGGTTTCCATCACCTCATTCATAGCATCCTGACCAGCATGACCAAAGGGTGTGTGCCCCAAGTCGTGAGCAAGTCCAATTGCTTCCGCCAAGTCTTGATTAAGGTTGAGCATTCGGGCAATATCCCGACCAAACTGGGCTACCTCCATACTGTGTGTGAGTCGTGAACGATAATGATCTCCGTAACCGGAAATAAATACCTGGGTCTTCCCGTTGAGTCTACGAAAAGCCTTACAGTGAATAACGCGATCGCGATCCCTTTGAAAACAGGTGCGATAAGCATCTTCTTTTTCCGAAAAAGCCCGACCTTTACTCTCGGCACTCTTGACTGCGTAAGGAGCCAAGAGTTCAAGTTCCTGACCTTCTAAATCGTCTCTTTTGATGATCATAATTGCTAGGAAAAATAGCTATTCTAAGGTACCATAAGCACGCCTTTCCATCAATTGACCAACGAAACAAAAAGTATGCACAAACTAGAATTCCGCCGACAAATTCTTCATATTCTCTATGGTTTTGCACTGCTTTTTTTGCATTATTACAATTTCATCGACAACAAAATTCTTCTTGGAATGATCATCGGTGGTGCCATCACATCGCTTATGGTTAAAAGAGAGAGATTGTCACCAGTAAAAAGGTTTCTCAGTCTTTTTGAAAGGGATCATCATCTTGAAAAATTCCCTGGTCGCGGAGTTCTTTTTTTCACCATTGGTTCATATTTGACCCTGTTACTGTTCGAAAAAAACATCGCCTATGCTGGAATTATGATTTTAAGCGTAGGGGACGCTGTTTCCAATATTGTTGGCCGTCACTTTGGCAAAATAAGCACTAAGCTCAATCCAAAAAAGCATATCGAAGGGAATATTGCGGGAATTCTTATATCAATTCCATTTGCCTACTACTTCTTTCAAAATATATATGCAGTAATAGCCGCCTGTTTCGTAGGCATGTTCCTCGAGATACCTAGTATCCGAATCTTCGGCTTCGAAATCGACGACAATCTTCTGATACCAATTGGAGCAGCCTTTACCCTAACCCTCTTCGTCTAAGTGCACAACAAAGATTTAGGCCAGCAGGGGGAGCAAATGATTGAATGTTATCTGTCGGAAAAAGGATATGAGATATTGGAACGCAATTATCAAAAAAGAACTGGAGAAATTGATTTGATCGCCATGAGTCCCAAGAAAGATGAGATAGTTTTTATTGAAGTTAAAACCAGAAAAACCGAAACTTATGGAAGACCAGAAGAAGCGGTTGACCAAAGAAAGCTCAAAAAAATTGAAAAAACTGCCCTTCTTTGGCTGAATGAGAATAGAAAGACAGATGTACTGTGGCGAATTGATGTGTTAGCCTTAGAACTTAAAAGTGAAACGAAAATAACGCACCTTAAAAATGTCACTCTCTGAGAAAGCCAAGAAATGTTGTCGCTGGAGTCTAATGGTCATCACCATAGCTTTTTTGGCTATTGGCTGGGCTATATTCAGTACAACAGAAGAGCTTACTGAACAAAAAAGTGCGTGGATGGAAAATGTCATTCAGGACGTTCAGAGTGTGAATACTGATGAACTTTACTCAAAGTCCGCCTTTCTTCATTCCAGCCAACTCAGCAAAGAAATTCAGGAGATTTTGTTTGTGGAAGAAAAAGTTGAGCATGACAGCATAAGAGGAATCTATATTACAGCCGAAACCGCTGCCTCAGATCACTTTATGGACATCATTGATGCATTGATAAAGTCGGGAGGAAACTCTGTGGTAATGGATATTGAAGTAAGTGGGGGCAAACTTGCTTTCATTCCGGAAGACGCCTATCTGACAAGTATCAATCCAGGCAGTACAAAGCTAGACAAGCTCAAAACCCTGATTAAAGAACTACACAGAAAAGATATTTATGTGATCGCCAGACAAGTAATATTCAATGATCCATATACTGCAGGCAAAAAACCGGAGTGGAGGATCAAGTATAAAGATGGCCGTCTTTTTGACAGTCGCTGGCTCGATCCATCTCACCCGGAAGTTCAGGCATACAACCTACTCATCACTCGTGAGGCAGCAAAACTCGGCTTCGACGAAATCCAGTACGACTACATACGTTTTCCAGATGGATACCACTACTATGAAGATTATTACTATGACGAAACCACCAAGGAACGATGGGAAGTAATCAACGACTTTTTGAAAGATGCCAAAAAAGTAACCGACGAATACGAAATAAAACTAGGGGTCGATGTATTTGGGGCAACAATTTGGGGTGGAATTGATTGGACCTTAGTTGGCCAGTACATTCCCGAAATCGCCAAAAGCGTGGATGTTATTTACCCAATGACCTACCCATCGCACGTAAGTCCGGGCTACTATGGTTTTCATAATCCCTACGGAGATCCATACAGCTTTGTACAAGGCAGTATCGAGAAATTCGTGGAAGCCGCAGCCGGAAATGCCGAAATCCGTACCTGGGTACAGGGCTTCCCACTAAAAGCTCCTAACTTTGGCTCTTGGTACGTTGAGGAGCAGGTCCGGGGAACGTACGACGGTGGTGCCAATGGATTTGTCATTTGGAGCCCAGGCAATATATATAGGAGTAGTTGGAGTAGCTTAGGCATGGAACCACCTGAAGTAGAAGAGGTTGTCCCACAGGAATAACTCCTGTAAGCTCTGAGACCAGTAAATTAATAAAGTTTAAAATGCTCAGTATTCCCGAAAAAAGCCAAAAGCCTACAGCAACCACAGCAATCACAAGCACTGCTGATAGCCTAGATGCATTAACTCAAGAACTGACCGATCAAGTAGTTCGTCTTCGTTGCAGCCTAGCACATAGAACCAACGGAGGAGGCCCTATTCCTCAAAGCACACTCCACCAAGTTAATGGAGTACTAAGAAGCACGCCAAGCCACATACAGGGCGTAGTCGATACCATCAAGGCAGCTAATGATGCGATTGAGGGAAAGGAATAACAAAAAACCCCACTCTTTAACCCACTGAGGTGCTCTACGGACTCTTTTACGCATATTCTTGAATTATCATGCAATTTATGATATAATCAATAAGAAGAAAATACTAACAAATCAAAAACTATGGGTGAAGTACAAGAACAAAAAGAAGCGCCAAAACCGAAAGACCCTAAACAAGAAATGGGTAAATTTTTTGATAAGCCTAAAGCAGCGGAAATGAGACGACCTAGAAATTGGAAAGGGAAAACAGAAAAAAAGGAAGAAGTTAAAAGAATACCAGATAGAAACATTGATATCACTGGACCAGCTAAAGATTTAGGCATTGCCCAAAAAATGCTTGATACAATCATGTCAGATAAAGGAAATGTTAAAATTGATTGTACAATCGATTCCTGCCAATTTGATATGAGAATTAGAGCAAACGAAGTTGATATTAATATCGCCTATCCAGGCCAGCCCCCAAGCGATACTCCAGATGGCCTTTATCAGCAAAGGTTTGGGGTAGGAAGAATAGTGGCAAACAACAAATTGGAATTTAACGATTCTTTTGGCGCTGCAGATGATCTTGCACTGAACGAGAAGCACAAAGACTTTATTGTA
>JAJDCF010000037.1 GCA_029260955.1 Patescibacteria group bacterium
AAATGGGATGCCTACAATGTAACGATTGAGGGAAGTGGGAAAGACCATAACGCGGCTGGTGGATCACACGATATTGGCGTCGCCATTTGCGCTGAAGTATCCAAAACCGACGTTCCCTACAACATTCCTTACGAATTCTTCTTGATTGGTGGTAAGAAAATGAGTTCCAGTAAGGGAATTGGGCAAACTGCCAGAGAGATTGCCGACCTTGTTCCACCAGAGATTTTGCGTTATTTGATGGTCAAAACTCAGCCAAAATCCAGAATCGAATTTGATCCTGAAGGGGATACAATCCCAAGACTGTTCGATCAGCACGATGGAGCTGCCAAATGGTACTTTTCTAAAGAGGAAAAAGACACCGTTCAGACTGATCAGGCACGTGCCTTCGAGCTTTCACAGGTGACCAATGAAAAACCCGATGAGCGCTTTCTACCGCGCTTTTCACAGCTAGTTTTCATCATGCAGATACCCAGATTAGACGTGTATACAGAAGTAGAGAAGCTGAAAGGTAGTGCGCTCACTGATTTGGACCGTGAAGAGATTGATTTGAGAATGAAATATGCCAAAAAGTGGCTCGAAACCTACGCCCCAGACAAATACCGTTACGAACTACAAGAACAACTGCCGGAAGCTGCGAATGAGCTTTCTGAAAGCCAAAAAGACTTCACTCGCTTACTTGCTGAAAAGCTGGAAGTCTTGAACGAATGGGAAGGGGAGTTGGTTCACGGTGCCATCCACGAACTAGTGAAAGGCAATGAGGAATTCACCCCAAAAGAGTGTTTCCAAGCCATATACAAACTATTTCTAGGTAAAGATTTTGGCCCACAAGCTGGTTGGCTCCTGTCGGCTTTAGAGAAAGAGTTTGTGGTAAACCGACTTAAAAGAAGCGCATAACAAAGGAGCTTTTCTATATATATGCTTGCATAAAGGTCTCTTTTTTGCTATAATGTTATGAATCATTAATAAAAAACAAACACATGTCAGAAAGAATGACACCCAAACCTGCAGGCAAAGCTAAGCCTCCATCATCTGTAAAGGCTAGGAAGGAAGCTGTTTTTGGCAAGGGAAGAGAAGTGGAAGCTAAATATAAAGAAGCGCCTAAGCTAGACCCAAAACTAAAAAAGCGAGTTAAGGCTGCAATAAAAAAAATGTATGACTTAATTGGAAGAGAGCCAGAGGGTGAATTTGAATACAAGCTCGGTGGATATAAAGTAACAGGCGTAAATTACGGGAAATCGACCAGGGGTATTTCCTTTTCTAAGGGAAAAGATACTTTACATTTCTCATTTGAAATATCTAAATGGGCCATGATTCACTTCAATCGCAAAGAGGTTGCGAATTACACACCTCATGAGAAGTCTCCAAATAGATATTCTAACGTGAAGCTTCTTGCCAAAAAATTGGAGGATTTTTCAAAAATAATGGAAGGTAGATTTAAAAAAGTGGAAGACTTCTAAATAATAATTAAAACTTTAAACTAAATTTTAATAACATGAAAACAAACACCAAACAGTCAATTGTTGCTCTGATGCTAGCAGGTGCTATGGCAATTCCATTCGCTTTTGCGGCCAATGAACCAGAGAACGTAAACAATGTTGCTGCGGTGAGCAAGGATGCTACAACGCTTACAGTAAACTGGGATGAAGCAAAGGATTACCAGGCAAATGCTGTAGATCACTATCGTATCTATTATGGTACTCAATCTGTTCAGGGTGGTGATGCACCTAGCTACGAAGTAGAGGTGGACACCCCAGGTAGTGATACAACCTATGATTTAGGAGGCCTTGTTACAGATACTGCCTATTACCTTTCAGTGACCGCTATCGACAGTTTAGACGGTGAAAGTCTCGAATATAGTATAGAAGCAAGTGCAACTCCTATTGCAGCAATGGAAAAGGAAGAAGGAGATACCACTGCACCAAGCGTACTCAATGTCATCGCGGCTGATAAGACTCATGTGCTTGTTGGATTCTCAGAAGACGTAAGACTTCCTGAGCTACTAGCTGAAGCAGCCTTTACCATTACAGAACAGATTAATCTTGCCAATGTATTGGAAGTTGTTAGTGCTGAGAAATATGCTGAAGATCCTGAAAACAAAACAGTAATACTGGAAACAGCTGACCAGACTAAAAACGTGAACTACATTATGACAGCAAGCGTTGCCATCACCGACATGGCCGGTAATCCAATTGTGAGCGGAAGTACTGATTCAGGCCTTTTCTTAGGCTCTGATCTAGATACCAGCGTTCTCGAGGAAGAAGAGGAAGTAACCCCTGAAGAGACAACTCCTGAAGATACCCCCCTAGATGACGAAGCCGAAGCGGGCGAAGCTACAGAAGGTGACACCGACTTAGACGAAGGATCTGAAGAGGTAGATGTTACACCTCCTGAAGATATTACTGAACTTGTACTTGGCTTTAAGGAACAACTAGAGAAGTTTGTGATTACCATGAACTGGACTGCCAGTCTTGATACTGCAAAGGATCTTGTAGACCAAATTCTTTACTCCAGTATGGATCGCGGGACAACTTATGATACTGGTAGTGCTCTTGGCCCTGATGTTAACAATCATCAAGTTCCAAATTTGGAAGGCGGAAAAGAATACACCTTCAAAATCGCTACTAAAGATGCCTCTGGCAATGAGTCAGTAGGTGTCGTGAAATCTATTCGATTACCTCAGACAGGCTTTGGTGCCGGCTTACTTGCACTTGCAAGTATGGGAGCTGCTAGCCAAGTCCTAAGACGCAAGAAGAAAAAGAACATCTTCTAAATGATTAAATAAAGTTGCTTAAAATCCCTCGCGCCAATCGGACCGGGGGATTTTTTGTAATCAAAGAAAAAAACCGGCGCTCCCAGATCGGGAAGAAAAAAGAGCGCCAGCCCCTGCCATATGAGGGCAGGTCCCATTTGAGCCGAAGCTCGTGAGGCACGATCACTGATACCATAGGCTAAGTAAGCGTGTGGAGGAGAAGTGGATAGCGTACTATTGGACTTAGAGGCATGTATCAGAACCGCAACCAACAAGATATATTTTAGACAACTCTAAGAATTTGTCAATAATGTTTGACAAAATGAACAATACATGTAAAATAATCCTCCATGGCGCCAAAACTGTCCGTAAAACAGTGGGCGCTCTCCCTGACCATCTTGGCACTTGTGCTGGCATTGAGCCTGCACCAGTTTATTCAGATAACAGGCAGCCAATACGAGCTTTCCTTTTTGGATGTGGGACAAGGGGATGCCATTCTGATTCAAACCCCCGAATTTAAGAACATTCTGATCGACGCTGGACCAGATGGAAAAGTAGTGGATGAGCTGAGTAAGAAATTGAACTTTTTCAATCAAAAAATCGACTTATTCATCGTAACCCACCCAGATTTGGATCACTACGGAGGGGTATTGGATATATTTCAAAAATACCCTGTTGGGGCCGTGATGATCACTGGTATTGCTGTGCACAACCAACTATATGGCGCATTTTTGAGCGAGCTAAAGAATCGAAATATTCCGATTATATACCCCGAAAGTTCACACGACTTGCAGATAGGCCAAGATTTATATTTGGACCTTGTTTATCCATTCGAAGATCAAAGCTTGATCGGCCAAGAGGTTAAAAACCGCAACGACACCTCCATTAGCCTGATCATTCGCGACGGCAACAATAAACCCCTCGCACTACTCACTGGCGACGCAGAGGAAGCGCAAGAAATCGATCTGCTCCTTAGTGGACAGGATCTTAAAGCACCCATTTTCAAACTTGGCCACCATGGCAGCCGCACATCAAACAGCGAAGGCATGCTCAGCGCAAGTAATCCACAAACAGTCGTTGTTTCAGCTGCTTTAGATAATCAGTTTGGCCATCCCCACGAAGAAGCAATGGAACGCGTTAGGCATTTGGAAGTTTTTTCGACCACAAATGGTGCCATTTCTTTTTAGTAATAATAGCCCACTATTATTCCACTAATATTGATCTAAAGTGATATCGCTAGGGTTGTGGTAAAATACGCACATGCAAGTCATCTTACTCGCCGCGGGCCAAAGTACACGCCTAAGTCCAATTGAGGATAAAAACCTTTTGGAATTCAGCGGGAAAACCTTGATTGAATATCAGGTTGCTGCTCTTAAAAAGGCCAAATTGAGAGATATTGTGGTAGTTGGCAACAAATTCAACATCGACCAAATTGAGGCAGCGCTAAAGGGCTACAAAAACGTGGCTGTCACCCAGCAGAAGGACTTGGATGAGGGGCAAAAAGGCGGAGTACTAGCTGGTGCCAAAGTTGTTTCTCACAAGAATATTCTCATCATGAGCACCAACGATGTTTTTGATGAAAAGCTATTTGAAGACATGGTGCAGGCCTCCAAGCAAAAGGATGTGGATGGCGTGATTGCCGGTAAAAAAGTGAGCAGTTACTTCCCCGGCGGTTATTTGAAGCTAGATAAGAAAGGCTTTCTTACCGACATAATCGAAAAACCAGGGGAGGGGAAGGAGCCAAGTAAGTTAGTTAATCTGGTTTGCCATATTTTCAATGACTTCCCCAAATTCACCAAACACCTGAAGGAAGCTAAGTCTAAGAAAGATGATAAGTATGAAGTGGCGCTGGATACTTACATCAAGAAAGGGAAAGCCAAAATGCTAGCCCACACCTACAAGGGTGAATGGCGTGCCATCAAGTACCCATGGCATATTCTTGATTTGATGAATCATTTTTTGGAAAACCAGGAGCCAAAAATCGACCGTTCCGCCAAAATCGCCAAATCCGCTGTCATCGAGGGTAATGTAGTGATTGAAAAAGACGTGAAAGTCCTTCATAACGCGGTTATAAAAGGCCCTGCGTTCATAGGAGAAGGCTCAATGATAGCCAATAATGCCCTTGTACGAGATAGCATGGTCGGCAAAAACTGCGTGATCGGCTATTCGACAGAAGTAGCGCGCACATATATAAACCATGACGTCTGGATGCACTCCAACTACATCGGCGACAGCATTATTGATCACAATGTTTCTTTTGGCGCCGGCACAGTACTCGGAAACCTGCGATTTGACGAGGGAAATGTGAAAGTGAGAATCAAAAAAGAACGCGTAGACACTGGGATGAACAAATTCGGCGCCATTGTCGGTTCAGGCGTACGTTTTGGCATCAATTCCAGCACCAATCCAGGCGTGAAAATCGGCAAAGATTGCTTTATTGGTGGTAATGTACTGGTCGACAAAGACATTCCTGACGGAAAAATGGTTCTACTTGACAACAAACTAAAAATCACTTACAATCACTCTCCTGTTTTGATCAAAGATCGCAGTGAAATGAAGAAAAAATTGAGAAAATAGAATATACTAAACTACACTACTATCATGATTTGGTTTTTATTTTACGGGCTGCTGCTGATGGTCCTGGGGACATGCGCATGGATTACCGTCCGAAAGGTCAAAAAGGACACCTACAATCCATATTTCCTGAAACACGTGCTGGTCGGCTATGGAGCGACAGGAGCCGTATTTTTGGTAGCGTCTTTCGTTCTTTTTATTCTTAAAATATAGCTATGGGATCCGGAGGTCACAAACATCATCAGATTCAGTTAAAAAATCTTCGTGAAAACGAACAGGTTTTGCATAACTGCAGTTCCCACTCCATTTATCATCTTAAAATGCCTTTTCTCTATTTTTTGGGTCTGCTGATTCCATTAATTGGTTTAGTATTTTTGATTCCGTCTGCCGCTACTCAGAATACCGTTAGGACAGCATGGTTCTTGTATACCTGTTATGGATTAACCCTGACAACTTATTACTTTGTTAAGGGGGTCAATTTTCAGTTAGGCGGATGTGTAATTACCAATCAGCGCGTACTTCGATTCGGATATACCGGCTTATGGCATGCGGTCGAACGGGAAATCCTTCCCAACAATATTGAAGACTTCAAAATCATGAAAAGAGGTTTGATGTCTTTATTTTTCAACACCGCCAATATTCATATTTACACAGCAAACCGGCAAACCACTGTACTACGATTTCTTATTGAACCAGAAAAAATAAGCGAAGCTTACGCGACCATGATGAAATATGCTTCAAATTTTCCGCAAAGTCAGCCAGTACCCCAGTTCGTACCCAGCCAAACTACTGCGGTCAATAACATTAGAGCGGAAAACCCTCTTAATGTTCCAAAAGAAGTTTAAATTTCACTTATGCCAATCTGGATCATCCGCCATGTCGACCACGAACGCTTGGGACATATCCCCGGCATTCTTGACGAACTTAAGCTCCCCTACCGCTCTATTTCACTCTCGCTAAATGACCCGCTCCCGGATCTCGACGAAGTGGGCGGCATAATCAGTATGGGAGGACCTATGTCAGCCTACGAGAAGGATCAGCACGCGTGGATTGAAAAGGAAGAAGCATTTTTACGAAACGTTCATGAGCGCGACATTCCGATATTAGGTATTTGTTTGGGCGGACAGATTCTAGCTCAGGCTTTCGGCGCTAAGGTCTATAAAGGCTCAAAGTGCGAGCTAGGCTGGTTACCATTGACGAAGGTAGGCAATCAGGATGACCCTCTTCTGAAAGACTTGGATCTTCCGGACTTTTTTCAGCTTCATTACGACGTTTTTGACCTACCAAATGGCGCTGTAAACCTACTCAGCTCAGAGTTAGCAAAAAACCAGATGTTCCATTTGGGTAAAAGCACCTATGGAATACAGTTTCATCCAGAGGCCAACGAAACCATGCTGAGCTCTGTAATTCCTCAATACTGCAAAGACATGCCACCAGAAATCGGAGAGGAGATACTGCGTGACGTGGAATCAAAAGGTGCCAAAGGCCGAGTATTTTTTCTTCAGATGCTCAAACGACTCTTCAATTAAAAGGCAGCTTAAATAAGCCAATCAGCTATTGACAAAGAGGATGTTAATGATATAATTATCTCCCTTTATAGTGCTTATGTCTCTTTTTGGACGCTTCCTCATCGGATTTTTGGTTTCTATTGCGCTAATGCAACCCGTTTTCGCGAAGGTTTATCCAGATGTACCGGTAAATCACAAACACCATGAATCCATCGCAGGATTAACCTCTAAAGACCGAATCCAAGGTTATCCGAACGGGGAATTTCATCCTGATGGCCTAATTAATCGTGCAGAAGCAGTCAAAATTCTGACAAAATCCAAATATCCCTCTATCCAAATTGATGCCTCATTGGATTGGCACAAAAAGGCAAATCATCAGTATGTCATGTTCCAGGACGTGCCTATTTGGGAGTGGTATGGAAAATATGTAGAAGTCTCAGTTCAGAATCAGATTGTTGAAGGAT
>JAJDCF010000038.1 GCA_029260955.1 Patescibacteria group bacterium
CCCGTGCAACCGTGAGCAATGACCTGACAATCCATTTCTTTGGCGAATTTTACAGCTATCTTCGAAATAATCACCCTACCAAGGGGCGTACTAAGGGCATAACCACCCTGATAATCCGCATTGGCCTTGATGGCTTCCGAAAGAAGGATGTCAGCAAATTCATCCTTGGCGTCGTAGACTATGGCATCTTTGGCACCAAGATTGATAGCCTTTTGCTTGATGGCCTCAAGATCATCGGCTGTTTGGCCAATGTCCATGGTCAGGGCAATAACCTCACACTCATATTCTTCCTGAATCCATTTGAGCATGACCGAAGTATCGAGCCCTCCGGAATAAAGAAGGAGGCATTTATCAAATTCTCCTTTTTTGGCCTCATGAGAGGCAATTTTTACGTATTTTGACGATGTGTCCATGATATTAAAAATTAATAATTAAAAAAACCTGAGCAGAAGTGCCCAGGTCATACGATTTAAATAAATTTATTTAGCGTCGACGGTACTTCTGCTGAGTAAGAAGATTACGACGGCGACGAACAACGGTGTTTGAATTGAAATAATTCATATAAACGTTTGCTTGACCCAAGTATTACACAAGATCTTTGATTGATCAAATAACATTTTAAGTCTAGAATGATCTCCACAATCTATAAATTTGACTTCCCATGAGTAAATTCGAATCTTTATCGCATGTTCCAGATGCAGCAATTGTAGACCATTACCGAAGCACCCGCGGAGGGCCCGATGCTGATTTTTGGGATAGCGTCACCACAGGAAAAGACTCAGCAGGAGGCCTGCTAATGCCGAATGAATACCCAAAACTCCCAAAGGAATTCATGGAAAGACTTCCAGACATGGAGCCTGCAGAAATTTCTGCCTACATTGCCAGGCATCACATTCCACGAGAAGCTATTGGTGATGAGGATCTTCAAGAAATGATGAAAAAAGCACATAATTTTGGATTTCCACTAGAATTTATAGATTTCAATACTTGTGTTTTGCGCCTTGATCAGGGGCCAACAGCCAGTTTTAAGGATGTTGCAGGAAGAGAGCTCAGACAACTGATGGAAGCTCATTGTGAAAAGTCCGGAAAGCGCGTAAACCTGATTGTCGCCACCTCTGGTGACACAGGCGTAGCCATTATGAATGCCTTTGGTGGCTCAGAATACATATCAGTCAGCGTTATGTACCCAACCGATGGCGTAAGCGAAATGCAAGAAAAGCAAATGCTTAGTACAGCCATAGAATTTGATACTACACAAGTCATTCCCATCAATGGAAACTTTGATAACTGCCAAGATATTTCGATTTTGCTTCAGGCCATAAAGAATCTCGAAAAACTTGATGATGAAAAAAAGCTAGAAGCCAGGGCTGACATAATTGAGCAGGCAAGATTAAAGCTAGGCCAAACCCTAAGTGAAAAAGAAGTTGATGAACTTGGAAAAATAATGAAACCACTAGAACTAGGTAGTGCAAATTCACAAAACATTTGGAGGCTTATTCCGCAAATGACTCAATATTTTGTGGGCATAGGAGAAGCAATAAAATATGAAGATCTTAAACCAAATGAAAAGGTAGTGTTCAGCGTACCTAGTGGAAATGTTGGACATTTAACGGCAGGAATCCTAGCTAAAAAACTGGGAGCACCTATTAAAAAATTCGTTGCAGGCACCAATGCAAACAACATTTTGGAAGGCCTTATCAATCGTGGTGAAATCAGACACCCAGGCTTCCAATCAACGGCTGCACCATCGATGGACATCGGCGATCCCAATAACTTCGAAAGAATTTTAGACTTTGCGGCCACCGAAACTGGATCAAATGCGGACATCGACTACAAAAGAATGAAGGATGACATCACAAAACTTGATAAAAAAATAACAAAACTGCGCAAAAAACTTGATGAAATGGAGAAGCTAGGCGCTAATCCAGATGAAGTTGATGATCAACGTACCGAATTGACTATGGCATTAACCGAAACAATTCAATTATCTGAATATGGCGTAAAACAAGAAGTACTGGACCACCTCAGAAAGCTAATTCATGTTGAAGATATAGTGACGGATGAAGAAATGTTTGCAGGAATAGCCAGAACAGAACAAGAAACAGACGTTGTAATGGAACCCCATGGTATCACCGCCAAAATAGCAGCCGAAAGAGCAAGGGCAAAGGGGGTAATTGGCACAAAAGACAAGGTAATCATCTTTGAAACAGCCCATCCGGATAAATTCCCCGAAGCTCTTGAAAAAAGTACTCCTGAGGACCGAGAATATAAAAAACACCCCGAACTAGAGAAATTAAAGGGACTAAATATTGCCGATCTGAAAAAGCCAGAGGCTGTGGAAAAGAGCGTAATCGTAGTCGCCAAGCTTGTAAGAAGATTAGCTGACCGATTATTTAAGGAGAGTGCTTGAAACCCAAAAGAATTACTGACATAATGTCTGCGTAATCCAAGCAGAAAATGAAAAAAAAGTATCTACTACTCCTATTAGTTGCCGCTCTATTCCCTCAGGCGACATTTGCTCACTTTGAAGCCAGTCATGAGCCTTTTTGGTACGAACCTATGCACTGGCTTGTCCAACATAACTTAGTTATAGCCATAATTGGAATTGGACTTATCGGAATGGCTGCTTATCTTAAGGAAAGCTCAGAAAAGGAATAATCAGGCTTTTTTGTATCAGGTTTTTTGTTTGCAAGCCACGCGGGCCTGGTGTACAATTTTTGTAGTCAAAAATAAAAAAAGAAATGGAAATTAACTTGAGCTGGGACCTCTTCGTAATTGTATTCTTCGCGGTCATCATCGCTTACAGTTTTATTATTGGCCGAAATCAGACCCTCAAAGTCATCATTGCCAGTTATATAGCCATTCTAACAGCTGACGGAATTGGCAATTTAATCAAACATTACTTCATTGGAGAAAACGCTGTAGCTACCACTGTAAATCTAGCAAATGATCAAAGCAGCATGGTAATCATAAAGATCTTCATTTTTATACTTACTATAGTTTTGGTATCCACACGTGGTCGATTTACCATGAACATGGCCAAGCCCAATTCCTCATTGATGAACGTGATACTGAGTCTGACCTACGGAATTTTGAGTGCCGGACTGATAACGAGCACTATTTTGATCTACACCTCGGGCTCATCGCTTGTTCAGGAAACTAATTTGATCATGAGTGAAGCTATTCTTGCCATGTATCGAGAATCGATGATGGTACAGACCATGATCAACAATTACAACATCTGGTTCTCATTACCAGCCATTACCTTTGTTATATCCAGTTTTCTTGGTGATGAGGTGGACGCATAAGAGTTTGACAATTAAAAGGGTGATGAGTAATATGATTTGGCTAAAACTGAAGCAAAACGACGACGTGGGTGCTTAGCTCAGTTGGTAGAGCAGTAGCCTTTTAAGCTATTGGCCCTGGGTTCGAGTCCCAGAGCACCCACCAACCTATTATATGAAAAAAATACTACTCTTCGGAGGCACCGGGTTTATCGGGTCCCATTTAAAGGTCGCCCTGACTGAAAAAGGCTATGAAGTAGCCGACCCGCGCATCGAAATTCGTAATTTGAATGAGGTTCGCCAAACAATCGAGAAAGAAGCACCCGACTACATCATAAATGCCACTGGAATGACCGGAAAGCCCAATGTGGATTGGTGTGAGGATCATCCAGTAGAAACTTATTCGGTAAATGTTGCTGGCTCTTTAAATATAGCCTCCGCTGCTCTGGAAAAAGAAATTAAGGTAGCTCAAATGAGCAGCGGATGTGTTTACGATGGCGATAATGGTGGCAAGGGATGGACGGAGGAAGACAAACCCAACTTTTTCGGCTCAATGTACTCCAGATCCCGCGTTGCCTGTGAAATGATCTTAAAAGACTTCTCCAACGTGCTTCAGCTTCGCATTCGGATTCCGATTATGGGCCAATCACACCGCAAAAATCTGATCGACAAGCTTTTGATGTATCCCAAAATGATCAACATCATGAATTCCTGCACTGTGATCGAGGATTTTGTACCAGCGGCCATAAAGCTGATGGAAATGGGGACGACTGGCATCATGAATATGACCAACCCAGGAGCCATGGATCACAAGGGAATAATGAGTTTGTACAAAGAAGTTGTGGATCCAAACTTCCAAATCAATCTTATGAGTGAAGAGGAACAAACAGCGCTTTGCGAGCGGCGATCCAACTGTATTTTGACTTCAGACAAAAGAGAGGCACTTGGCGTACATATGCCTCCGCTTGAGGAATCACTGAGAAAAATTCTGGCAAACTATAAATAATCACGAAGATTATTCTTCTGATTCGTATACAAGAAGTTCGTCAAAGTCTTCGCCGTGCATAATAAATTTATCTTTTGCGGATTCTTTGAGCCAACTTGGAAACGAACACATATTGAGAGGCGAAGTAGCTCCAACCTCAAGAGCATTTGTTTCTACAGAAATCTCTGCAACCACCCAGTGCTCATTGCCCTTCTTGGATTTGGTCTTTTCAAGGCGAATGACCCCTTCTTTCTTTCCGATTTCTTGCATCTTACCCTTAATTAATTTAACAATCGGTATATTCACAGTAAATCCACCTCGCTTTACGATGTCAGCCTCAGCTTTTTTAGCTTTTGCCTCCAACTTTGCCGCTTCTTTCCGCCTTTTTTTGCGCTCTTCGGTGATACCATTCTTGTCATTGTGTTCTCTGGTTTGAAATGCTGCCCAGAACGGCCCCAAATGCTTCTTTCCGGTCT
>JAJDCF010000039.1 GCA_029260955.1 Patescibacteria group bacterium
CATGGGGGAAAAAGGGATTGGTCGTCTGGCAATTTCTGCGATTGGCCCTCAAGTGTTAATCCTAACACGAGCTCTCAGAGCTGATGAAACATACTCTCTTGTAGTCTCTTTTATAAACTGGGATATATTCGGCTTGCCAGGTTTAGTTCTCGAGGATATTCATATTCCTATCTATGAGTTTGAAGACAACAACTTGCCGGATCTGGACACTGTTCAGAAGCTAGTTAGAGAGGTGGTTGAAAGCCTAGCTGATGCCAAAAATAAAATAGATGATGCTGAATACCAAAGAATTCTCGAACAATTGAAATCATTCCGGATTGATCCTACTGAATGGGATAACTTTTTTGATGACCTTCTTTTAAGTGATAACTCAACAGGCACTCATTTTTATATCAGCCCAGTTGACGAAAGTCTCGCAATCTCTCTTGATAAGGACTACAACACCGCTGATATTTCATCTATGCAAAAAGCGCTACTTGGCTTCACGAACACCATGAACGCTGACGCTCCGCATGTAATAAATACCGCCTTCAGAGACTATAAATCGGAAGATTTGTCGACACCCAACAACCTCATTAACCAAGCAATATTTTTCACGCCTGAAGACTGCGACCAAGCCGACCATCATTTCAGTGGCAGGTTTGATGAATATGGCCAATTTTCTGGGCAGGTAAAAGTTTACAATGAAGAAACATTTAACCATGAAATCTCTTGGTATGGAGCTAACGGAAAAGAAACCTTATGCGGGCCATTTAGTATAGCAATGCACTATCTCCAGGGTAGCGAACGAGACTCTCTTCTGAGCAGTGATGACTGGGCCCCTCTTCATTCAAAGACCAATATTTTAGGCGGCTTATACATCTACAGAGATGGCATACGCATATTGCCGTATGGAGACAGTGACTACGATTGGTTGGGCATTGAAAAAAGACGAACTAAAAGCGCAAAGTACTATTTTTTCTCTCATCGTTTAATGATGGGATACATAGATATCAGTCACAAAAATAATGCGCGACTCAACGAAAAAGCTGGTCGAGAAGGCTTTATTGAAAACAAAGCTTACCGTCAGCTCAAAGATATTCTAATCAATTTTTTACTGCAGTTCGCCAATGACTTTTTTCGGGTAGATGGAGGCCCAAAATCTGAATTATGGGCACAGCGTAAGGCAGACTTTGATAGAGCACACAAAACAAAACAGAAAAGAGACAAACAGGCCGAAGGCAAAAAGGAGAACTTCCAAAAAGCGCTCAATAATTTTAATGAAAATAAAATCCATATTCCACGTGATTTAGAAACAATACATGCTAAAGCGAAGGAAGAACTACAGTCTTTAAGCTCTGTTGATGACCATGATGAACTAGCCAGAAAAATGCTTGGGATTGAGCGTCTAAGGTCAAAAAAAATCAACGAGACTGAGGACAGTTATCGCGTCCATAATCCAAAGGGGTTTGCAGTGAAGGCAGACCTTCGCCAAGAGTGGGAGGCTTATCAGGATGAATGGAACAGGGTCAATGCAGAGTGTTTTCAAGATGCCAAGAAAAAGCTTTCCGATTTAATCGATTCTTATAGGAACGACTATCAGGTCGAATTAAACAAGAGAGTACGTTTGCAACAAGCAGTAGATGAAATTGCTACCAATGTTGAAAAAACAATAGGCCTGGAATCCAAACAGACGAAAGCTGCCGTCAAGGAAGTTAACAGCCAAGTTGTTGAACTGACCAGCGAAGTGATGGTGTCTCTGTCCGACTATCTGCGGAGCGTACAAGTTGAATTCTCAAAACTCGACATGTCAAAACTCGGAGACGATGAACTATTCAAAAAACGGCTTGAGATTGAAGAGAGAATCACCGCAGAGGCACGCCAGCATAAGGAAACCCTTGAAAACGTTCAGTCACAGCTAAATTCCATTCACTGGAGCAAAGACGAAGATGGCCATATAATTACCCAAGTAGATATAAATGATGCTTTAGAGGATGAACTCGAAGAGCTTAGAGGGCAAATAAATGTAGATATTGAACTAAGTCAGCTAGGCCTTGCCGTTGGTGTAATTCACCATGAGTTCACCAACACTGCACGATCAATTAGGGAGAATATAAAAGATCTCAAGGCATTAAGTGATGTAAGCGAAAAATACGGTACTTTATATAAAAACTTGCGTGCAAATTTTGAACACCTCGATAACTATCTGTCCCTATTCACACCACTAGACAGACGAACGTATAAGACGCAGGAGGATATCCCTTACAAAGATATTTCAACGTTCCTCCTTGATATCTTTAAGGAACGCTTCCGAAGGCACAATATTGAACTAAAAACTACAAAGGGGTTTAGCCGACGCAAGATTTTTGCTTGCCGTTCAAAAATATATCCCGTATTCGTCAACATTGTAGACAACGCTGTTTATTGGCTAAAGCAAACAGAAGACAATATTGATAAAATCATCCGGCTGCATGCGGATGAAGAAGGCTTTTACATTTCTAACAATGGCCCACCCATACAAGAAGCCATCAAAGAACGGATATTCGAATTGGGATTCTCGAAAAAAGAAACCCCTCATGGTCGCGGCAGAGGGATGGGCCTACACATTACCAAAGATGTCCTTAAAAGTATTGGTTATGACGTTTTCGTCACTGAACCCCGGGACACTGTGAACGTTACTTTCAGCATCAAAAAAATAGAAAGTGGGGATATTGATGAGTGACACCTTCAATGAGATGTCAAAAACCATTGCTCAGGACTTTATTCAATCCATTCTTTTTGTCGACGACGAAGCCTACAGTACAGAGAAAGGCGATCACTTGTTTGATGCTAAGCTGATGTGTGCAGAATCAGTAGCGCGAGGCTTTCTTTCTACAGCGTACGCACCAGAGCATCAAGAGGATCTAAAAAATATAGTAGATGTTGGCAGGAAAGCAGATGTAATTGTTTTAGATTGGAGAATGGATATCACTGGCGATTCTGATCAAGAACAAGGCGATGATGAGAAAGATGAGGACGTTACAGATTTCAGAGGCGCCTTTGCGATTAGCGTAATCAAAGACCTGATTAATAATTCTGAATGTGGTAATGCGGTAGATCAGCTTAAACTAATCTTTATTTATACTGGAGAACTAGGGCTAGGGGAGATATGTACTCGTTTAAAAGAAGAATTTGTCATGTTTGACAAGCTTAATGATTACACCCTTTCCTATGGGGGTGTCAGGATATCAATATGGTTAAAAGAAAGTGTTGCTTCAAGTCTCAAGCATCTGCCTGAAAACAAAAAACGCGTTCGATCCTACACGGAGTTGCTTGATGAGATTACTACTGAATACTCCATAATATCGTCTGGTTTGCTGAGCAATACATGTTTGGATGCATTAACTTCACTGAGAAACAATACCTACAAATTACTAGCCAATTTTTCCCCTTCTCTAGATCCAGCATTCGTAGCTCATCGAGCGATGCTACATAGGCCTGATGATGCTGGCGATCTTCTGAAAGAAACTATTTGTGGGAAATTGAATTCAATCCTTACGGATGCGGATATATCTCAGCGAGTTTCCAATAATAACATACACGATTGGATATTATCCCGAGATTTTGTAGATACAGAAATAACAGTTAAAAAAGCAACTACCGATACTAGCGCAATAACAATCACCATTGATAACACGAAGAGGAATCTATGGCAGAACGAGGGTTACGTTGCGGTCCTAAGCAAGGAACAAAACGGGGAAGGTGATCCCATATTAAAAAGTAAAGAGATTAAGAGATGCGAACGTGAAAAATTGAAAGAACACGCTTGCGCATCATTCACACCTCCAAATTTTAACCCAGAGAATTTCAATGAGGAGTTCTCTATATTGACTCATCATAAAAGGAATTACTTATCTACCACTAAAAACCCATCACTTTCCCTCGGCGTTATGATCAAGGATGGAGATCGTTATCTCCTATGTATTCAACAGAAATGTGACAGTGTGCGGATTCCTGATGGGGAACAGCGGAAATTCCTATTCCTCCCCATGAAGGAAAATGATCAGAGCTTCGATGTATTATTCAAGAACGAATCTCAAGTTTACGTCCACCTATCTACTTGCTACAAGGAATGTCAAGCCCTTGAAATTATTAAATTCGATCCTTTTGAAGACTCTGGAATTGTTCAAGCTCAAAAAAGTGGAGATAGTTTTTACTATTTTACTGGCGGGTCAGAGAATCCAATAAAATACCAATGGATTCTCGATCTAAAAGAAGCGCACGCCCAAAGGATTGTAAATAATTTTGCAGCACAACTTTCCCGTGTCGGCATTGATGAATCAGAATGGCTTCGTCGCGCTTGATATTGGGGTTAAAAGACCAACCTCTAAGCTAAAAAAATGCCTAGAAACTGGACAGAACAAGAACTGCTGATTGCAATGAATCTCTACTGCCGACTCCCATTTGGGCAGTTTGATCAGTCGAATAAGCATATTCGCGAAGTTGCCGAGAAGATGGATCGTCCCCCTAGTTCTCTGTCGATGAAACTCTGCAATCTGGCATCACTCGATTCCTACCACCAAGATCGTGGTGTCGTCGGCCTAAAAAGCGTCAGTAACCTTGATCGAAAAGTCTGGGCCGACTTTCAGCAGGATTGGTCTGTAATGGCGGAAAAGAGTGAAACTGCATTTGAGGTCTTGATGGGTGGAATAGGTTTGATAGAACCTGCTCCCGAAGTTGAACAACCGAGCGGGCCCTCGGAGGTTGAGCGGACGGTAAAAACGCGACGCCTTCAAACCTTTTTCCGAAATGCCGTTTTGGCAAGTTACGAAAATTGTTGCGCGCTTACGGGGGTGGCCATTCCTCAACTATTGGTCGCCAGTCATATTATCCCGTGGAGCGAAAACGAGGAGCGTCGCGCCGACCCTACCAACGGCCTATGTCTGAATGTTCTCCACGACAAAGCATTTGATCGTCACTTGATCACGTTTGATGAAAATTACAGGCTGGTGGTTTCCGGTATTTTAAAGAAAGGCGACATCCCCGAATTCCAATCGTCAAACTTTGCCAAACTCGAAGGCACGACAATAGCACTCCCCCACCGTTTCGCACCTGATTTCCAAGCATTGGAAGAACACCGCAACTCCTTTGTTGCGTAGTAAGCTTTGCACTTTGCAAACAGAGCGGAAATTAAAGGGAACAGACAAATAATACTCCTACGACGTTGGGAGAAACGAAAGTTATAGTAATCATGACTGACTTTATGACTTCCAAGCAACGCAGCCAAACAATGTCCAGAGTCCGCGGATATAATACAAAACCGGAAAAGCGTATCCGTTCTTATTTGCATAGTCAGGGCTTCCGATTCAGAATTAATAGTCCAAATCTTCCGGGGAAGCCAGATATTGTGCTAAAAAAACATAATGCCATTATATTTGTTCACGGTTGTTTCTGGCATAATCATAAAGGATGTAAAAAATCCAAACTACCCGACACACGAAATGAATTCTGGAAAAATAAAATTGCTGGGACAGTTATGCGGGATCAAAGAAATATATCTGATCTCGCTAAACAAGGATGGCGAATAGCGGTAGTCTGGGAATGTGGAACCAAAAAAAAGGACGCTTTGGAAAACATCATAAAAAAACTATCGAAATGGATAATTGAAGGGAAATCAAAGCGAATTGAACTGTCTGGTCTGAAGACATTATAAAAAGATTTGAGATCTTAAGAATATCAGGGATGGGTATTAGTCAGTACATGTTTGCCAAAAGGTGTCTTGCATTATAAATTAATTGTAAGGATCAACTCCTTCTGTGTCCAATTTCTTCTCATATAAACAGTCCTAACCTTTTTGAGGCTTTAAGGATATTCCATTCCTCTAAAGAAGATTTTTTAAAATTGGATATTATTTTTTCAGCAGTGATATTCATCGTAGGCTTGTCAAGTGTGTGACAGATCTCCAGTATTTCATGCCATATATGATCGTCCTGGTTTAGGTTTTCCGGCTGTAAATCCTTCAAGCCGATTTCTGAGGGAATGAAAAATTCTTTATCATATAAATATTCCTCAATATCGTTTAAGGAAAGCTGTCCACGAATAATCACGGTATCAAACTCCTTGTAGTTGGATGCATCTCTGTATTGGTAAGTGATTAAGGTATTCATAATCAGACTATCTTTTTGAAGATATTTAGAATGTGGTGAAAGTGATAGATTTAACCACGAAAGGCACGAAAAATCACGAAAAAAAACAAATTCACCGCGAAGACGCAGAGACGCTCCCCGGACAAAAAGCGCCGAGGACAAGAGAGAAAGACTAAGATATAGGTGAAAAGAGGAAAGGCAAAAAACAAAAGACATTAATCACGCAAAGACGCTAAGAGCGCAAAGAATAGGCACAAGAAACGGAGAGACGGTGAAACGAAGAATCGGGGAGAAAAAGAGAAAATCACTGAAGTTAAAAAAGAGAAAAAGACTAATGATGGAAGGTATGGCATCTTAAGAAATCATTGGAGATGCTTCAAGATCCTTTGCAAGCAACATTTCGATTAAATGAAAACTTAGCTCTGACCTCTGCAGGTTTTCCACCGATCTCAAGCACCGGGTGTGCAAGAAAGTTGATAGGCCCTGTTACCGGGCCCGGTTCAACGACAAGATCCCGTCCCCGGCTTAATTCAATGCGGTTTGCCGGGTGACGACCAAAATAATAACTGGACAGATTAGAGTATTTGTCAGCTTCGCTGATGTCAACAGGCCACCATTTCCCCTCAGCGTAAAACTCTGCACCGCAATGATAACCGTGAATTCCTCCATCATTTCGTGCGGAAGGGATTGATGCTCCCATTGAAAAACGTGACGGGATACCGATACTTCTCGAGAGTGCAATGAAGTAAGAGTGAAAATCAGTACAGTTTCCTGTCTTTACATTACAGGCATAAACGGCGTCGCCATTACCCCAGCCATCGCCGTTTCTGATATATTGCATATTGTCGATGACGTAGTCGTATAAGGCTCGAGCACGCATGAGATCTCCATTCTTCCCTTCAACAGCTTTCTCAGCAATGGTTTTGAAATCTTCATTGAGAGGCACCAGACGATTCGGTTTTAAATATTCCTCCGGAGCTGACTGAGGTTCG
>JAJDCF010000040.1 GCA_029260955.1 Patescibacteria group bacterium
GCATGTCACTGTACCTCTTTGCTTTGCACGTTCGTTATGCCCTACTATGGGGTATACCCTCAAGACCCCCGTTTACCTTTACTCATCATCTCACTTCCTTTTGGTGCCATTAAGGCGCCAAAACGCTTAACTTAAAAAGGAGTTAAGCTTTTGTTTCTTCCGATCGTTATACAATAAATATCAATAACACAGTTAAAGGTAATAGGTGAATTAGGGAACTACCTGGGGTGTCTGAGGGGTTTGCGTCCCGGCCACAAGATGATATAAGGCATGAAGTTGAATTTGGGTTCGCAAACCCTTCAGGCCTTTTGCGTACTTTTGGGCACAAAAGTGCAAATGAAACTAAGACATCTTAAAAAGTCATACCGCTGCGCTTGTAGCGAGGAAGGAGTCTCCACCAATAAAATAGGCCCGTCTTACCTCGAATATGTAACCATATTATTATCCTGAATGTACTTCAGTCGATAAATAGTTTCAGCAACATCGCCACGAGTCATACCACTACCTGCTGCTAAACGGTTGTTAGCAACACTGAGTAGGTTCATTTTGTTCATCAGGTATGCGTATGGTGCGTACCAAGCGTCTTTTGGAACATCGCTGTAAGGATTCGCAGCGAGATCGGTATTTGGTGTGATTCCACCTGTTAGGAAGAGCATTTTTAGGTACTCGGCCTTGTTAACAATACCGGATGGTCTAAATGTATTGTCGTCGTATCCTTTGACGATTTCTCGCTGAAGTGCGGTTGCTAGTGCTCCTGCGTACCAAGCTGAGTTGCTTGTATCGGTAAATGGTAATGGTCCGGCTGGTCCGGCTTCCATGTCGAATGCGGTCATAAGCATTTTGAGTGCTTCTACACGATTTACTGTGTTTCCAGGTTTAAAGCTACCGTCATTGTAACCACCTATAATTCCTTGTGCTTGTAAGTACTTTATAGCTTCGTAATTGGGGTGTGCTTTGCCAACATCGGTGAATTGCTGTTTGGCTTCCACGACAATGCCATCACTCTCGCCAACAATCGCTCCATTCTGAGCTCGTACGACTACTGGTTCTTGTGACAAAGTCACCATGCGCACTTCGGCCACACCGTTTTTAAAGTCGTTGGTTGCTAGTCTGTCTGGTGTAAAGGTTGCCTGACCTTCTTTGGCCGTAATCTCAATTGTTCCAGCAAAGTTAACTACAGGAGTAGGCGTACCGTTTTGGTCAAGGGCAACTAACTCAATTACTTCTACCTGACCTTTTTGGAACTTTCCATCGCTATCTACTCTAAGACTGGAGATTGGTTGTATCTGATCGATGAAGGTGATTTCGTGAACGCTTTTTCCTGCTTCCACGCGAGCGGTTCCTTTTTCGGAACTGTTTGCAATTAGTTGTATGCTTCCGTTTTTAAAGTCCATCTGACGGAATGACTTTTTAGAGAGTCGACCTACGCCATAGATTTCTACTCGAACTTCATCGTCGTTATTCATTCTAGCGACCTGACCACTGTTATCAGTTATTGTGAGCGCTACTCCGTTGTTTACCATACTTATTGATTCTCCGATAATATCGAAGGCAAATAGACTGGTATCGACGCTTTTACTTTCGCTTCCTACTGGAATCGTTTCTACGGGGTTTTCAGCTACCGGTGTTTCCGTAACGTTCGGTGTATTTTCTTCCGTGTTTTCTTCACCATTCGACTCAGGATTGTTATCAGGTATACCACTGCTATTGTCTGAATAATCGTTAGTCCCGCTACTGACATTGCTACCAGTGTAGTCAAGATATTTTGAGACATATAACATTGGGTTAATGGTATTTTGACGTGCATTATTCATTCCAAGTCCTGCGTTCACAGCCTCGAAGAAGCTCATACCGGCAGCTTGAGAGTCACTCCAGCTAAAGGCCCAATATGGGTGCCATGGAGCAGAGTCACGGTCGATCTGGAAGTGTAGGTGAGGAGTTGTACTGGTACCCGAGTTTCCACTGGTTCCGATTACCTCGCCCTTGGTTACAGCCTGTCCTTCGCTTACGTAAATTTGATCCATGTGATTGAAGGCAGAGTGCAGGGTTACTTTATTACTTGAATCATTTACATCTGGTACATTGCGGTGCTCAATAACCACATGATGTCCAAATCCGCTTTCTTGCATTGAAGTCTTAGTCACTCTTCCGTTGGCAATCGCCTTTATAGGGGTCCCAACTGGCATTTTGATATCGACCGCCAAATGAGAACCTGCAGACTCGCGGTGATCTAACTGATAGTTACCCAGATAAACCACTGGGTATGTGATTTTCGTGTTTCTGATTCCATCATGTGCCGAATTGCCCCATTGAAGATTGGAATTAGGAAACTGCATCTGCTGCAAATCGTAACCAGGAAGAGCCACAAGCAGGTTGGCACTAATTGAGCTGTAAGCTGTTGTGTGATTGTCTCCGTTCCAGTTGGTCCAATCAGGAACTTTGTCTACCGGGTAGACGGTTCCCGTAAATGGCGCTGGAGTTTCTAGTACACTAGCTTTAAACAAATAGCCGCCTGTTCCCTGAAAATAGTAAACAAAAAGAGTTGCCAGAATTACCAGAATGGTGAGAGCAGCGTGTCTGAAGATACTTTCGTATTGATTTATCCAATGCTTGACCACCCTTAACAAACTTGGCTTACGGGCTTTCTTCCTCTTATTTATCTTTTTGATTTCGAAGGTTTTTTTGCTTTTTGGCATTTGTTTTGATTCTTGTTGTAGAAAATCCTATAATTATAGCAAAGATCAGCGAAAAAATCAACCGTCTATGAGGATTCAGAGCATGAAAATCAAGGGGTTTCGGAACTTAAAGGGGATAGACCTTAGCTTTGAGGAGGGTATTCCTATTCATGCCTTTGTTGGGTCGAATGGTCAGGGGAAGACGAATATTTTAGAGGCAATTTACCTTTGTAGCCTTTCGAAATCCTTTCGAACGCGAGCTAGTGGGGACTTGGTAGGCTTTGAAGAAGCCTTTTCTAGCGTCAAAATCGATACCGACGAAGAGAAGCTAGAAGTCATTATTACGGCCAAACCCAGCCAGAAAGTCCTTAAGGTAAATGGTGTCAAAAAGTCAGCTACTGATTTTATTGGCAACCTGAAGGCTGTTTTCTTTTCGCCGGATGACCTGGCGAATATGTCCTACGCTCCTAAGCTTCGCCGCCGTTATTTGGATATTGTTCTGTCTCAACTCAACCGGGGTTATTTAGTTAAGCTGATGGAATATAATGGCGCCTGTAAACAGCGAAACTCTTTGCTTAAGGCTATTTCGGAGGGGCGGGGGGATACAGATGAGCTGGATTTTTGGGATGAGAAATTGGCTCAGCTTGGCGCTTATATTACCGAAGAACGCCTGAAACTCATTGATCAGCTCCAGACCCTGGTAAGTGGTCATTATAAAGAGATTTCTAACTCGTCTTCAGAAGTTTCTATTGTTTATGAGTCCGAAGTGCGTGGCGTTTCACCAAAAGAGCTGTGTGACCTTTATAAAGATGGCAGAAGACGAGATTTGATGACTTGCCAGACTCGCTTAGGCCCACATCGCGATGATTTGAAATTCCTTTTGGCCGACAAGGACATGGCTTTTTTTGCCTCCCGTGGGGAGTGGCGAAGCCTTGTTCTTGGCCTTAAGTTTGCCGAAATCGATTTGATAAAAGAGTTAACAGGGGATAACCCTGTTTTACTTTTGGATGACGTGTTTTCGGAACTGGATGCCGAGCGCCAAAAATACCTGTTTGATGCAACCGGAAAAAGCCAGACTTTTATTACGACAACTCATAAGGAGTTTATTGATGGCTTGCCGACTGCTCACAAGGCTTATAAGGTAAAGGAAGGAATAGTTGAATAAGGGTTTACAGGTAGGTCGGTATATGCTATAATGCTATGATAACTAAATCTATCATATGCACAATTTTATATTTGAAAGCGATTCATTCAAGTCTAGTAGGCTTATTTGGAGAAATGCTGAGACTCCCAATCGAGGCAACAACCAGGCTAAGCCTGTATTGCAGAGTTTTATGAAAAAAACCAGAGTCCCACGAAGGCAGCCAAGGCGGGCTCCATCTAAGATGTCAAATAAGCAGTTGTTTAATAAGGTTATCGACAAGCTTCCACCTGGGGCACTCAATGATATGAAGGGTCTAATGCTACAGGCAGTAGACTTGATGGATGACGCAACAGTGAATAAGGCTGCCAACGAGTATGCGAAGAAGCAGTATGGTGCACTTGGGCAAATGGGTGCAGGAATGACCAATGCGACATATAAGCGCGGTGTTGTAAAAAGAATGATTCAAGGCGCCAGAACCATGCAGGATATTAAGAAGATGATTGCTGGGGTTAGTGATGCGAGTTTTGATGGTGCGGTGAATAAGGCTATGAGTAATTCTAAAGCAGTGCAGAAAATGGCCATGAGGCCAGGAAATACATTCATTGCTAAAAGATTGGCCGGAGCAGTGCTAAACAGAATGCATCCTGTTCATAAAAAACAGGCGATGTTGCAAATAATCAATGAATCAAGTCCACATGATTTTAGAGTCATGAAGTGGATGATAGGACAACGAATTCGTAAAGCTAGCTCTAAGGATCTTAAGCTTATGGCGGCTGGTACCCATGACAAGATACTTAAACAAAAATTTGGCTCAGTAGGAGGCTGGTTTGTTGATATCGTTTATCATATGGGTCTAGTTCCCGACAGCACAATAAAGGGGGCGGCAATTAAACATTTGGGCAAGATGAATAAGAATCAATTGCTTGCAATGGTAAATTCCATGAATCCCAAAAGTGTTAGCGGTATGCTGAATATGTCACTAAATTCATGGGGGATTAATGATTCAACAGCGTTGGCTAGAAATCCACGAGCTCAAGCTGATGCAGCAAGAATGGGTATGAGAAGCGCAAAGACAATAATGAGATATCCGTAAAAATCATTTGACGTCGTCCGGAAATTTACGTAGAATGCCTTCGCAGTGTGTTCTTTTTCTCTTTATGCAGAGAGCGAGGGAGCCGCTTGCGACTTACTAATAACCAATCTGCTTAATTTTTGCTTATGTTTAAAATTACCGACGACAACGTTACTATGGAAGATCTACTGAGTATTTCAGTAGAATATGAGAAGCCTACCCTTGGAGCTGTAATATCCGGAAAGGTTGTGAGTGTTTCTAAAAACCGCTTAGTGGTTGACCTGAACGGTGTTGCCGTTGGTATTTCTACCGGTCGTGAAACGCATGACAGTAACGATACTATTAAGGATCTAGCTGAGGGTGATGATGTAAAAACCGTTGTGATCGAGGAAGAAAATGAGGATGGCATGGTTGTACTTTCACTTAAAAGAGCTGCTCAATTTACCAGTTGGGATAAATTTGATAAGGCTTATAAAGATGGCGATGTCATCGAGGTTACTATTACCGAAGCTAACAAAGGTGGTTTACTTATTGATGTTGATGGAATCAAAGGATTTATCCCTGTTTCTCAGCTAGCTCCTGCTCACTACCCTCGTGTTGAAGATGCCAATAGCACTCAGATTCGTGCAAGACTTCAAAAGTTGGTAGGAATCAAGCTAGATGTAAAAATTATAAGTCTTGAACGCAGTACCGGTAAAATGATTCTTTCTGAACGTGCAGCTCAGCAGACTAAGGCCAAAGCTTCTCTTGGAGAACTAAAGGTTGGTGCTCAGGTTAAGGGGCGAGTTTCTGGTGTAGTTAAGTTCGGTATCTTCGTTACCTTTAATGGTCTTGAAGGCCTTGTGCATATTTCTGAAATTGCCTGGGGACACGTTAGTAATCCTCATCAGTACGCCAAGGTGGGTAATGATGTTGATGTAGAGATCATTGGGATTGAAAACGAGAAGCTATCGCTTTCTATGAAGCGTCTTATTCCTGATCCTTGGTCTGTTATTGAAGAGAAGTACCCAATTGGATCTAAGGTTAAGGGAACGGTTAATAGATTCAGCCCATTTGGAGCTTTTGTTCAGCTAGAAGATGATATCAATGGACTTATTCACCTTTCTGAAATCTCTGATACTAAAGTCGAGAATCCAGGTGATTTCTTGGATATTGGTGAAGAGGTCGAAGCGGTTGTTATCAATATAGATCGCGATGAACACCGTATTGGTTTGAGCTTGAAGGGTAAGAAAAAGACTTCTAAGAAGAAGGATACACCCGAGGATGACGATACCGAGTCGGGCGAAGCAACAGAGGATGGCGCTACTGAAGATAAACCCCTAGATGATAAGACCGAATCGGGCGAAGCAACAAAAGATGACGCTGCTGAGAAAGAGGAAAAGCCTAAGAAGAAACCTGCTGCAAAGAAAAAGCCGGCTGCCAAGAAGAAAGCTCCTGCTAAAAAGAAAGCCGCGAAGAAGGATAAACCCCTAGATGACGATACCGAGTCGGGCGAAGCAACAGAGGATGACACTGTTGAAAAGGATGAAGACAAATAATCTCTCAGCTACTGTATTTGAATTATATTCGATCGCGTATTCGGTTGCGGATCCTGATACCGAATTTGAATCGGAACGGGTTCCGGGGCTTGTTGTACGTCCTGCTTACTATCGATCTGTATTTTCATAGGTCCTTCAATCCTTTCTGTTGGACAAGGTTCTGAACAGTCACCTCTAATTATTAGCGTCTCTATACCACTGTCTTTAGGGGGTGTGCACGTTTTCGCACAAAGGTTATCTCCCTTATCCCTTTCATAGTTATCCATAATTCTTGCTCTTTCCTGACCTATTATCTGTCCCACATCACGAAAAAGTTGCATGTCTTCATCAGCAAAGGGTTTTGTGGATGGATCGCAACCAATCAATGTTAGACTGGCTAGAGCGGCAATAGCTGCTCTTCTGCTAAGTACTGCGAAATCTGATCTGTTTTCGGAGTTATTTTTTGGTCTTAAATGTGACATATTGACTTGTTGATATATTATTGTTGCGTATACTTTAACCTAAAAAGGCAGTTTTGTCAAGTCTTAGTCTAATCGTGAAGGGAAGACAAAAAATTACTAAACTAGTATCATGTTTCCGTGATTAACCTGAATAAAGAACAAAAGCAGGCAGTCGAACATAAGGATGGACCCATGCTGGTTATTGCGGGGGCGGGGACTGGTAAGACACGTGTGATTACAGAGCGAATTGCGCATATTTTGGAACAGAGATGGTGCGGACCAGCTAATATTCTGGCTCTGACTTTTACCGAAAAATCAGCGGCCGAAATGGAGGGAAGATTGGATGAAAGGATGCCAATTGGCTACGAAGCCATACAGGTTTCGACTTTTCATTCTTTTTGCGAAAAGATATTGAGGCAATATGGAATTGACATTGGCCTTTCTCCTAACTTCAAGATTCTGGAAGGGGTGAGTCGGTGGAAACTGCTCAAAGAGAATCTTTTTAAGTTTGAACTGGATTATTACCGCCCTTCAGGTAACCCGACCAAGTTTATCGACTCGCTCGTCTCATTCTTTGGACGTATAAAAGAAGAAATCATCGGAGTTGATGACTTTAAAGCATTTGCCGACAAGAAGGCTCTAAAAGCCGTTACTGATGAGGACAAACTTGAGGCCAAAAAGCTTGTGGAGCTAGCCAAGGTTTATGGCCAGTACCAGGAGCTGATGGCCAAAAATGATTACCTGGATTTTGCCGACCTGCAAACCAAGGTAATCGAACTACTGACCAGAAGGCCGAATATTCTGAAGCACCTACAGCAGAAGTACCAATATATTTTGGTGGACGAATATCAGGACACGAATATTGCCCAGAACCGTATTGTGGACCTACTCGCCGCCAGCCATAAGAATCTGATGGTGGTGGGGGATGATGATCAGTCCATTTATAAGTTCCGTGGGGCCGCGATCAGCAATATTTTGCAGTTTGAGGAGAAGTACAAAGACCTGACCAAGGTCGTGATTACCGAGAACTATCGAAGTAACCAACGGATTCTGGATTTGGCTTATGCGAGTATTCAGCACAACAATCCTGATCGTCTGGAGGTGAAATCGAAGATTAACAAACAGCTGAAAGCTCAGATGGAAGGGGATGATGAGAGTGTGAAGCTGGTTCACTCATCCACCATCGAACAAGAGGTGGCTTACGTTCTTGAAGAGATCAAACTGGCCAAGTGCGGCCTATCTGACATCGCTATACTGGTACGAGCTAATAACCACGCCAAGCCTTTTGTGGATGCCTTTAAGAAAGAGAATATTCCTTACCAGTTCCTCTCTGAACGCGGGCTCTACAATAAAGACGAGGTCAAAGAGCTGATCAGCCTGATGCGGGTGATTGCCAACCCGACTGACGATATTTCCTTTTTTAGGGTACTGC
>JAJDCF010000005.1 GCA_029260955.1 Patescibacteria group bacterium
ATATCTTTCTCTTTGGCCTCTTGATTAAGACCAGCAATCTGCGTTTGAGCCTTTGATGTCAGATCTTTCGGATCTTGTGGCATTAACGTTTATTTAATCCTTATATTATACCAAAAAAAGCCCCCTCCAGCAAGGAGAAGGCTTCTTTTAAATCTTTAGGACTATTTCTTCAGGCTCTTTCTCATGAAAGCAGGAACCTCAAGGTCCTCTTCCATAGACTTAGGCTTAATATTCATACCTGGCTTAGCACCACCAACATTCACAGATGAAGTAGGTGCATTACCAAGACGCTGAATGGTACCACCAGCAGTCATACCTTGCTGACGTGATTGCTCTTCTGGACTAAAGCCAGTAGCGATAACAGTACACTTGATTTCACCAGTGTAGTTTTCGTTGATAACAGTACCGAAGATGATGTTAGCGTCTGCATCAGCAGCTTCAGTGATGATCTTAGCAGCCTCATCGACTTCAAACATAGAAAGGTCATTGCCACCAGTAATGTTGAAGAGAATTCCCTTAGCTCCAGAAATAGACATTTCGAGAAGTGGGCTTTCGATCGCTGCACGAGCAGAATCAACAGCGCGGTTTTCACCAGATCCATAACCAATACCCATAAGTGCAGAACCAGCACCTTTCATAATGGTACGTACGTCAGCGAAATCCACATTGATCATACCGTGAGTGGTAATCAGATCAGCAATACCTTGAATTGCCTGACGAAGAACATCGTCAACAACAATAAAGGCGTCAGTAAGTGGAGTCTTCTTATCGATGATAGAAAGGATTCTGTCATTTGGAATAGTGATGATGGTATCAACCTTGCCCTTGAGTTCCTCAAGACCAGCCAAGGCAGCTTCGGTACGACTAGCTCCCTCAAAAGAGAAAGGACGAGTGACCACAGCCACACTTAGAACTCCTAGCTCTCTGGCAATGTCAGCCACAACCGGCGCGGCGCCAGTTCCAGTTCCACCACCCATTCCACAAGTAATGAAGACCATATCTGAACCTTCGATGGCTGCTTTAAGTTCTTCGCTGCTCTCTTCGGCAGCTTTCTTTCCAATTTCGGGTGAAGCTCCAGCTCCGAGCCCCTTAGTAAGAGCCTTACCAATGTTGATTCGGTGAGGCGCATGAGAATGATAAAGAGCCTGAGCATCGGTGTTGATGGAAATAAATTCCACACCATCTACTTTGGCACCAACCATTCGGTTAACGGCGTTGTTGCCGCCACCACCAATACCAATGACCTTGATAGATGCTAGCGGAGTGATATCCGGGGTTACCTCGGTAGAGCTCGTAGAGCTACCACCTGAACCGTAACGACCTTGGCTTCCGCCAGATGAACTATGAAATAAACTTTTGAGTGCTTGAGACATGATCCTAAGAATTAGGTAATAATGATTAAATACAAAACAAAATAAAGCTGGAATCGCTGCGTTTCTTTATTTTTTGTTTTTTGTTTACGGTCCTAACTTAGGGTAGTAGGTTTTTGAACCAACCCTTAGCTGAGCTCAACATTTTTTTCAGATCCATTGAGCCCATCTTGTAGTTCATACCTTCATATTTAGATCCCCATACCACAAGCCCAATGGCTGTTGCGTAGGCAGGATCATCAATTTTATCGACCACTCCCTCTACCTCTGTAGGGAAGCCAATCTGAACAGGAAGACCCAAAACATCACGTGCCAAATCAAGACATCCTGGCATTTTTACCCCGGCTCCTGTAAGGATCGCTCCCGCTGGTATCATGCCATCACGACCAATAGAACGAAGTTCGTCCTTCACCATCACAAAGATTTCGTGATAGCGGGCCTGAATGATTTCAGCCAAATGCTTTTTGGATACTTTCTGATTGTCGATTTTTGAAATAAGAGAAAGATCAATCGTCTCACGGTCATTTACCTCATCGGGTAACATGTTGCCATACTCAATTTTGATCTTTTCAGCTGTGTCGATAGATGTTCGAAGGCCAATAGCACAATCGTTGGTTACGCTTTCTCCACCAACCGGCAAAGAAGCCGTGTGAAGAGTTGAACCTTCTTCGAAGACAGCAATAGAAGTACTACCTGAACCAACATCTATTACGAGTACACCCAACTCTTTTTGACGACGAGATAGAACAGCTTCAGAAGCTGCCAGAGAAGCAGGAATAAGATCATCGATATCAACTCCAGCCTGATGAACTGCCTTTTCTACATTCTTTATAATGGTAGATTGCCCTGTGATGATATGAGCATCGACTTCTAGACGAACACCAATCATACCAACCGGATTCTTTATACCTTGCTGATCATCAATAGAGAAAGACTTAGGAATGATTCTGAGAATTCGGCGATTAGACGGCATGTTAACAGCCTGCGCTGCTTCGAGTACTCGATTGATGTCATCCTCGATAATTTCGGAACCGGCATGAGAAATAGCGATAACACCCTTAGAATCGAAAGACTCTACATGGGAACCTGAAATACCAACAAATACATGGTGAATAGGCGCTCCGCTCATTCGCTCTGCATCTTCAAGCGCCGCTGAAATGTTACTAATGGTTTCGTCTACATCTATTATATTCCCCTTTCGCATTCCGGTAGATGGAGCTACACCAACACCAATAATGTTCGGAACCTTCTTATCATCTTGCAAAAGCGCAATTACTGTTCTGATTTTTGAGCTGCCAACGTCAAGGCTGGCGATGATTTGTTCCTTAGCCATATATAATGTATTGAATAGATTTTTTGATCACATAAAAATCGGCACTGACTAGATCGAGACTAGTCTACAACAAGGGTTTTGGCTGTGCAAACCTTTTTTTGAAAATAAGTCATAAGAACATGCAATGTTCAAAATTCTTGTTCAATTATTTCCTTTAAGCTTAAACAAAATCGACTGAACAAATTTTATAATTTTATGTGCCTGTTATTTACCAAATATATGACAATTTCGGCATATTTTTTGTGTTCACAGTACTTAGCCAAAAAATTGATTGACTAAAAATTGTATACAACTCTCAAAATCAGCGCGACACGAAAGGTATACCGGGCCACAGTGTATTCTTGAACAAATTTTTTATTCATACCATTTCAGCAGTTATCGCATTTAAATAGGCCAAAAAATATGTACAAATATTTTATACACTCAACACAAACTCAGGAGGCACTCTCCGCCACCCAACCACTCGCAAAAATGACCATTAATTGACCCATGCAATGCATAGTCATCACTACCTCTGTGGGTGAAATTTGCTAGTACCTACATATCCAACTCCCCCGCTATCTTGCCTAGCACTTTCTTTTCCACTGCAAACATCTTTTTATAATCCCTATCCTTCTCATGATCATAACCATATACATGCAAAATACCGTGCACGATCAGCCGAATCAATTCATCAGATAAGGAATGCTTATGGTCTTTCGCCTGCCGCTCAGCTGTCTCTACACTCACATACACCTCACCAATTAGCTCATCAGGGCCATAACTGAATGAAAGAACATCTGTCGCCTTATCTTTACCTCGATAAGCCTTATTGAGCGCTCGAATATATTTATCGTTAACAAAAACAACATTAAGCATGCCGTCCTGAGTCTCAATCGCAGCTACAAGCTTCTTAATGTACTTCGAAAACGGCACAACATCCACTTTAAACTCCTCCTGATTTAAGTATTTAACCTCCATGACCACCTGGGCTATTTGCCCCCATTATACCATTTTAAAGTTTTCAGCTCAGAACATACTCATCTGCGCTTCCGGCTGCTGCTTTTCAGCGGGAGTAATCTTCTTCAGTCTCCTCTGTAAGCTTTTCATCTCCAACGATTCCAAAAACAGATCTAAGCCCAAATAGTCCAAAGTCATACGATCCGTATCTTCTTTCTTAAAACCATTCGGTACATCCGTCACAATACGGGCCATAGTTTGGCTAAAATAGGCATCATCCTTGCCAGCCACCAACTTGTCATGAATACCACCTGTAATCTCGTCAATATGCTCATAAATGCCATCAAGGGTGTGATATTTATTTAAAAGAGTGCCTGCCCCCTTGGGACCAATGCCTTGCACCCCCTTAATGTTGTCCGAGCTATCCCCCATCATAGCTTTGTAGTCCACAACCTGTTCTGGCTCAATGCCATACTTCTCTTTTACTCTCAGGCGATCGTAAATAATTGGCTCACGATAACCCTTATGCGGAAAAGCCACTCGCACGTTAGGTGTAATCAGCTGCATGGCGTCCATGTCACCAGTGACGATGTAAACCTCCATGCCCATCTCTGCAGCCTCTCTGGCCAGTGTCCCCATCATGTCATCGGCCTCGTAGCCCTCCTTGCTGTAAGCAGGCATCCCAAAGGCCTTCACCATCTCCCGGATCCGCGGAATCTGAGCATAAAGCTCGTCAGGAGCCTTTTTTCGGGTTCCTTTGTACTCCTCGTGCATATCATGACGAAAAGTCGGCGCAGCCTCATCAAAGGTCATGGCAATGTAATCCGGTTTTTCGACCTCGATTATATTAAGAAGCATGCTACAAAAGCCAAATATAGCATTAGTCTGTTCACCGCTAGATGTCATAAGCGGATTCTGAATGGCGTAAAAAGCCCGATGGATTAAATGGTGCCCGTCGATGACCACAAAGCGGTCTTTATCCCTTTTATTCAAGGCAAAAGTGTGATATAATAATGAGAATAATCAAAAATCTATGTCCACCCTGACGCCAGCGTACGACAACAAGATATACCAGAAATATAGCAGGAAAAACTTGCAGAACAAAGAGAAAAACAAGATTGCTTTCTGTCAGGATTTCGGTTTGAACTACAACAAAAAGACACCTCTTCTGTGCCTGACTTTTCCGCTAACAGAAAAGAATAACCTAGATATGCTAGAGGACGTCATTCAAGGAATCCTAGAACAAGATGTTGTCATTGCTGTCACAGGTATTGGAACCAAAAAGTATCAGGATTTTTTCAATGAACTAGCCAAAGAACAGCCAAAAAGAATTGTGATTGTCAGCGACAACGACGGAAACAAGCGCAAAATTTACGCCGCTAGCGACATGTTTCTAACAACTTCTATCACCGAGGAATGCAAAGAGGAGATGGAAAAGGCAATGAACTATGGAGTCATTCCCATTTGTCCAAAAAATGAACTAGTGACTGAATATGATGGAGCAAAAGAGGAGGGCAATGCCTTTTTCTACGGCGAAAAAAGCCCCTGGAGCTTCTTTGCGTCACTGATCAGAGCTATGGAAAACTTCAAATTCCCCTATGACTGGAAGCTCATTCAGGTAAATGCCATGAGTGAAGAAAGCGATGATACAGCTGAAGAAAGCGATGAATAACTAGCGAAGTCCCCCACCACCAGGATAATTACTAGCACCCGAACCCACGATTCGATCGATGAGTTCGCTCATTAAGAATGTAATCCTTTCCCAGCTAATCACCGATAGAAGATCAAAGCCAAATATAAAACCTACGATCTTGATCATGGTGACAGATAGAATGGTGACGATCAGACCAATAATGGCATAACGAATAGTGTGAATGGCCTGGCGAATCTTATCTTCTTGTCCTCCAGAGAGAATAAAGGAAATACCGCCTACAAAGATGTAGAACACAGAAAGGCCACCAGCGAGAATAATCGCGATAGCAACCCCTAAATTCAAAAGGTCAACAATATTGAACTGCTGTGTAACCATCAGGCCACCATTCATAAGCTTGTTTTTAGAAGATAACTCCAGGGAGTATTATAGCTCCAATTCCGGATCATCCAAAATACTAGTTGAAGCTGGCTCATCCTCAAGCTCTCCACCCTGAACTTCACCACCTTCTGGTTCAATGATTTTCATGTTAACGCGGGTGTTTTCCTTGGATCCGATAACTCGAAGTAGGATTCGGATTGATTTAGCAGTCTGTCCGCTGCGTCCAATTACTTTACCCATATCTTCCTTGGCAACCTGAAGCGTCAAAAGAACGCCCATGTCATCAACGGTACGGTTAACCACCACCTTGTCCGGCTGGCTAACAATAGATTTTACTACAAATTCTACAAAGTCTTTGTCGACTCCGATTGAAACATCATCAGCCATAATAATTTTGATTATGAATTAAAGAGTGTTTATTTAGTTTCTTCACCAGTTTCCTCTTCTTTTGACTCTTCCTCCTTAACATCTTCTGCTGGAGCCTCAGCCTCAGCTGGAACTTCTTCAGCAGCAAGGGCCTCTTCTTCCTTTTTTTCTTCTACTACTGGAGTCTCGGCAGGTGCTTCTGCTGGAGCTTCTTCCTTTGGAGCAGCATCATCTGCTGGCTTGGCTTCGCCTTCATCACCAGTTGCCTCAGCTGCAGGTGCAGCTGGAGCTTTTTCTTCTTTAGGATTTTTCACTTTCCTATCTTTCATATCAACAATAAAGGGCTCCATATTCTTTTCGCCTTTTCCTTTAAGCAAACGGGCAACAGTATTGGTTGGCTTGGCACCTTTCTTGATCCACTCCTCAACCTTGGCTACATCAACAACAAGACCATGCTTTTCGATAAGAGGGTCAAAAGTTCCAAGCATTTCGATATAGCGCCCTTTAATAGGAGCGGAATGTTCAGCAACAACAATGCGATAGTTCGGTCGATTTTTTCTTCCAGAACGCTGTAAACGGATTCTTAACACGAGAATTGATTAACGAGTAATAGAGTTTTTCGTAACGCGAAAAGTTTAATTAAGTTT
>JAJDCF010000041.1 GCA_029260955.1 Patescibacteria group bacterium
TTTCCCAGATTGTTCGGAACGCCGACTGGAAAGAGAAACTTGAGTACTTTGAAGACCCTGAAAAACTAAGATACTTCACTGATGCCGGTTTTAACGGCTACCACCTCTCACAGATCGTGATGAACGCCGATTGGGAAGAGAAGCTTAGGTATTTTGGAGACCCTGAAAAACTAAGATACTTCACTGATGCCGGTTTTAACAGATTCCACCTCTCGCAGATTGTTGTGGGCGGAGCATGGGAAGAGAAGCTTAAGTACTTTGAAGACCCTGAAAAACTAAGATGCTTTACTGATGCCGGTTTTAACGGCTTCCACCTCTCGTTGTTCGTGGTGAACGCTGGCTGGGAAGAGAAACTTGACCTTGTTATTTCTTCACCGGGTATTCAAGGTGCTCTAAGTGAAGGTCGGATTACCCACGGTCAATTGGCCAAAATGCTCAAAAAAAGGAATTGGCGACAGTTGGTTTTGCAGTTGTAAAAAATTGACGGCTTTGGCTCAATTATATACAATGGGGCTTGAAAAAATAACAAAAAACAAAATGCCTGAAGATGTTGATCCAAATCAAAATTTAAGTCCTCAGCCTGAGCAGCCACAAACGCCTCAGGAGCCTGCTCAAGAAACTCCAGTTAGCCCAGAGATGGAGGCTGTTTCCGCTAATCAGCCCACGCCAGCTTCTGACCAACCGGTTGACCCAGTTCCTGCTCCAGAAGCTGCACCAGCTTCTGACGCTGCGCCAACTCCAGAAGCTACACCTACTCCAGTTGCTCAGCCAGAGGTTAAACCAGGTGAATCAAAAGCTGTTCCGCCAAAAAAAATCGGAAAGGAAAAGCGGGAGAAGTCAAAAAGGCGTTTTCTTTTGGGATGTGCAGGGGGATTTATCCTTCTTTTTGTTGTTTTTATCATCTTGATGGTTCTGATGATCTCTCGTAGTGGCGCTTCTAATCCTGTTATGCAGGCTTTTGGACTTGATCCGGGTGGGGTAAGAAGCTTTTTGCAGGGAATTGTTGGATTTGCGTTTGGTGTACTCTCGCTACTTTTCTTGGTACTGCTTATTATCGGTCTATTCAAATTTCTTGGAGCTCAAAAAACTGACAAAGAAAAGCGTAGCAGAAATTTGAGGATGACGATCATTAATACGGTCGCTTTGGTTTTTATGGTGGGAATATGGGTAGTTTTGGCTAATTACATTGGTCGGATTGAAATTGCTGCAGAAAGAATTATCGCCGAGATTGTTGTGCTTGAGCCGGATGACATATCTGATCTGACTGCTCCGGTGGAAATTAAATTTAGCGCACTAAATGTTGCCAAGGCACTTCAGCTAGGGGGAGTTCAAATCGATGGAATGAATTGGGATCTGGATGGCGATGGAAGTTTTGAGACACCTGTAGCTGATCCAGAGGTAACTCATTTATACAATCAAAAGGGAACCTTCACGGTAAGTCTACAAGTAAGAGTAGCGGGAGAAGATGGCTATCGTGATCCATACACTCAAATTATTTCTATTCCAAATGCGGCCTTTGGCGTTGAGCCATCGACTGGTACTGCTCCGCTTACCGTTGAATTTGATGCGGGCGTCATTATCTCCAAGGCGAATGCTGCTAGTTTGGATTGGGACTTTGATGGTGATGGCACTTACGAACTTGAAGGTCCAGACAACCTAAAGCCTCGATACACCTTCGATCAAATTGGCACATACAAAGTTCATTTAAGAGCGATCGATAAGAACAATAATGTCGAGAACTACTATCGTGATGTTGAGGTGGTAACAACGGATGTACCAATTGTTTCTGCCGTGATTGACGCTACTCCTGGTCTTAAGGGGTCTATTCCATTGCAAGTGCGCTTTGATGGCAGTAAATCACAAGCTCTCAAGGGAACACTCATCAAGTATGATTGGGATTTTGGAGATGGTTCAGATCTTCAATCAGGAAAGAGTGTTTCGCATGTTTTTAATGATTCAGGTTTCCACACAGTTACTCTTAGCGTAGAAGACGACCTTGGAAATAAGACAAGCTCGACCGTCGAAGTTGAGGCTCAGTCCGTTTCTTCTGTCCCCGAGGCAGTTATCAGTACCACTCCAGCTTTCGAAGTTGATCAGCCTTTAACCGGAACTTTGCCTTTCAAAGTAGAATTTGATGCTTCTGATTCTTTGGATGCGGATGAAGACATTGTTCAGTACGAGTGGGATTTTGATGATGACGATGTGATCGATCAAGAGGGTAAAAAAGTCACGCATACTTTTGAAGAGGTTGGTACTTATACCGTTAACCTAAATGTGGCTGATTCAGAAGATCAGAAAGGCACAACCTCGCTCACCGTAATTGTGGAAGAGCCAGGTGTTATGGCTGTTATTACGGCTACTCCTGATGAAGGCACAGCACCGCTAACTGTTCAGTTCGATGGTTCTTCGTCTAGCGCTTATCAAGGGAACATCGTGAGTTATGAATGGGACTTTGGTGATGGTAGTCCTAAAACGATTACTGGTGCCATAGTTTCACATAAATACGGCACAGTTGGGTCGTACGAAGCCAAGCTGAAAGTTTTGACCAATAGTAGTGAGTCCGGCACTGTGATTAAGCTGATTCATGTTCGCGAGATCCCTCTAAAGGCTTGCTTTACTCCAAGTCGAACCAGTGGACTTGCTCCACTTACGGTGGCTTTTGACTCCAAGTGTTCTACAGGCGGTGTTTCTACTTATAATTGGCAGTATGGCGACGGAGAAGAAAGTACAAGCAAGAGTCCTACACATACTTTTGAATCTCCTGGCGCTTACACGGTGACCTTAGAAGTGGCTGACAGCAAGAATAACGTCAACACCTATCAAGAAGTCATTGTGGCCGAAGGTGATGTTCAGTAAACTTACATTATGAAAAATCACACTAGAAAAAAGATTATCAAAATCATTGTTTACGTATCTATCGGTGCTCTTGTGTTTACCGCGCTAGCTCCGCTTCTTGCATCTTTTAACTAATAGCTATGCAGACCAGGGAAGTCATTCCGCTCAAACAGGGGCTGGATTTAAGTATAACGCTTCCCGGCTCAAAGTCCGTAACCAACCGGGCTTTTTTGTGTGCAGCTTTGGCTACGGGAAAATCCCGCATTTATGGGGCGTTAAAATCTGATGATGCTGAGGTGATGTTAAGGGCGCTTGTGAAGTTTGGGGTGAAGGTGCGCGAGACCAAGCAGTATATCGAGATAACTGGCAATGGTGGAAGGTTTACCGGCGGTAAGGTGACAGTGGATCTTCATAATGCGGGGACGGCGACTCGTTTTTTGACGGCTGTTTCAGTGCTTTTATCTGGTGAAACTGTAATTACCGGTAATGAGCGTATGCAGGAAAGGCCAATCGGAGATCTGGTTGATGGACTTAGGCAGCTTGGAACTAAAATTAGGTACTTAAAGGCTGAAGGCTGTCCTCCGCTTAGTATTTACCGCTTCAAGGTGTCCAAAACCAAGGGACACGTGGTTCAAATGAGAGGGGACAAGAGTAGTCAGTACTTCTCTGCTTTGCTTATGTTGGGGCCTTTGCTTGGAAGGCCTCTTAAAATAGAGGTGGTGGGGGAGCTTGTTTCTAAGCCTTACATTGAAACCACTATTGCGGTGATGAAATCTTTTGGAGTGAAGGTGAAGAATAATCAGTATAAATCTTTTGAAATAAAGCCTCAGGAGTACAATCGGACGGATTACCAGGTGGAAGGAGACGCCTCGTCAGCTACTTACTTTAGTGCTCTTCATTTTTTGCATGGAGGAAAGCTAAAGCTCGAGAATCTGAACTACAAAAAGGCGATTCAGGGAGATGTGAATTTTTTGGAAGCTCTGGAAAAACTGAAAAAGGGGACGGATCGAACGATTGATATGAAAGCGATGCCGGATGCGGCAATGACTTTGGCTGTTTGTGCGATTTTTGCCAAAGGAAAGACCAAGATTACAGGACTTTCTACTTTGCGCATCAAAGAAACCGATCGACTTGCTGCTTTGGAGACGGAATTAAAAAAAGTGGGTGCAAAAGCTAAGTCGACTAAGGACGCGATTACGATTAGTGGCGGGAAGTTTAAACCTGCTAGCATTGCGACCTACAACGATCATCGTATGGCCATGTGTTTTGCGGTGCTGGGAACCAAGGTTCCAGGTATTGTGATCGAGAATCCTGGTTGTACCGAAAAGACTTACCCCAACTTTTGGAATGACTTAGAAATGGCTTATTTAAGCTCTATTAAGCTTGGGCAGAAGAATCTGCTGCTGACCGGCATGCGATGTAGCGGAAAAACCTACCACGGTAAGAAGATTGCCAAGAAGCTTGGACGGAAATTTGTGGATTTAGATCACGAGATCGAAAAGGCGGAAAAAATGAAAATCGAAAAACTCGTAAAGCTTAAGGGTTGGCCGTATTTTAGGAAAGCCGAACAAAAAATTTGTTCAGAATTTGCGGAGGCAAAAGGTCTGGTTATCGCGTCTGGTGGAGGAGTCGTTTTGAGTCCAAAAAATATGAAAGCTCTTAAAAAGAATTCGGTGAATGTATTGATTTTTGCTGACCCCAATATCCTCAGTTGTCGAATAGCGAAAGATCAGGGTCGCCCTTCGCTGACTGGTGAGACCCTTGATAACGAAATTCATGTGGTATGGGAGGAAAGGCGGGATTTGTACCTGAAATATGCTGACATCGTTTGGGATGATACGAGCGGCAAGGCTTTACAAAAATTGGATTATGGTATAGGATAGCCTCCAATATTATTTTGCCCCCAATATTATGGCTGGTCCCAAAAATCCCGATAAGAGATCTGACGAAGCACCTGTTAGTGTGCGGTTGCCTAAAGGTTTTCAGCCCAAGGCCGATGCGGAAGGTGTTGAGAAGCATCTTGATGAGAATGGCTTTGCTATCCTTAAACCTGATCATCTCATTGAGCTTTTTGAGCACGATCCAGATTCGGTTAAAAGAATAGCCCATCTTCTTCATCCTGCAGTTGAGCTTGAAGCTAAACCTGACGCTGATTCTGAAATGGTCGAACCGGATCTTGAGCCTGATGTTGATGTAAAATAGTCTACTTAGACCAAACCACTCTTTCTAAATTTATGTGGGTAACCCAAGAGAACCACATGGCAATGTAGCCAGGGAGTTCTTTGCCGGTGGTCAAATTGGTTACGGTTATTTCGCTGCTTTCGCCAACTTCGGCACGAATGATTTGGCCGTCTAAGTCCACTTCGGCATTTCCTGCCTCGATTAGGTCACTGCGCATGAAGCCAACGGACTTATTGCCTACATTTACCAGGTAGAAGAGTTCTTTTTTGTGAAATGCTTCGTCTTCGTTGGAAACAGGGAAGTATAGTTTGTTGTTTTCTTCGTAGTTGCCATAGGGACTGTTGCCGTAGCTCCTGGCATTACCTGTGTTTCTCGACAGTACTTCCGCATTAGAATGATTCTTTTGTACATCTGCGAAACTGATTATGTTCGTACCCAGAATCTTCAGCTTTTCACCTGTTCGATCACCAACTTTGGCTTCCCCAAGAATCTGTGACCAAAGGCTTTCTGTTTTGTGGTCATACATCATTAAATTTGATTCCCAGAGCTTGCCGCTGACGCCAAATACATCATCTCCTCGATCGAAAATAATGGATGAGCCACAAAGTGGGCAGAATGTGACAGCGATATTTTTGTCAGCAACGATGTCATTCGCGATTTCGTGCCAATACAAGATGGCATAGGGGTAATAGCGAGTTACACCTCCATATTCGTAGATTATTCCCAGACCTTCGTCATCGAGCCACTCTGTAGCCTCATCAACGCTGGTGAATGTGGGATTAAGAATGGCAGGGATGCCGTCTTTTGCCGGTCCTCCACCCAGTACATTGCTAAGTGGTATAGATGAAATAGCCGTGTTAGTTTCTAGGCCGATATTTGAGAAGGCAGTTTCCCTCTTTTCTGTTTCTTCCACTGCTGCTATGGGTGAATCTATACTTGCATCTTGAATAGACCAGGGTTGAAACTGGTAAATGGCTATAGCACCAAGTAGAAGTGCGCCAAATACATAGGCTGATTGAGGCATTTTTAATTTCATTTTTTAAATAAGTTCGTTTCAATTTTATATGCCTTTTCTACGTGATTCTGTAAACCAGGCTACAAGCCAAAAATATCCTTAATACTGAACATACTCTTTCCCTGTGAATAGAACCCCTTGAGCTCTGCTGGATTGGGAAAGCTAAAAACCTTGGCCATTTTTTTCATTTGGAAGCGCCTTGCTCGGTTTTTCTTGATATTGATCAATGCTTTAACCAAAAGTCTGCCACCAAGACGTGCTGCCTTCTTGTTTACCGTATACATTGTGTCCGATGGGTAAACGAAGAAGTGCTTTTGAACTATCACGTCTCCATCATCGACCCCTTCCGTCATGTAGTGAACGGTGGCTCCGCTTTTATTCCACTTCTTTGCAATAGCCCAGAAGGCGGAGAAGGCTCCGCGATGCTTTTGTACCAAAGCCGGGTGTACGTTGATGCTTCCCTTCTTAGGGATGTTTAGCGCTTCCTTCTTTAGGATTTCTAGCAAAAAGCATGAGACCATTAGATCGGGTTTTTTTTCTCTTATAAAACTGTGAGCTTTTTCTGAATTTATGCTTTCTACCTCCAAAAAGGGGGCATTGTGTGTCTTTGCTAGCTCGTCGATACCAAAGTATTCACGCTTTCTATTTGGAATAATGTATCGCGCAACAGAGATTCTTATTTTTTTCCATACATTAGTAATGATGTTTTTGGCCAGAAATGCAAAATTGGCTTTTTTGAAAAAATAGGCAGTTCTTTTTAGGTGTTTTTTACCAAAACTGAATTGGTTTGCCATTACAATCCCAACCACTTCTATATTGTGCTTCTTTAGCCCTGGGTGTTCCAGGAATGCTTTTAGTCCGATGTTGGCAGTGACATGATAGTCAGATGTAAGTAGGACAATTTTCATCTTTTCTTTGCGTTATGGTCTTTTTGAAACCAAACTACGTAAATGATCTCTAAAATACCCATTGTGTTTACAACAAGCAAGACTACAAACCATCTAATCTGATTAAGGCGGCCACATTTCCAAAGGGCTATTCCCTTCCAAATGACCGACCAAATAAGAATCGGTATCAAAAAACGTGGATCTTGTAGTACTGTGTCTAGATTTTGAAGTAATGTCATGTGATCGAAGTTTATTTAGGTCCTTTGTGAAAAGCATCAATTACGTAATCACCAACTATTAGCACTATTAGCCCAATACCCATGGTCTTATATGGGCCGATACTATCTTGCACCAAGCCTACTAGGGGATAGGCAATAAAATAGCCTCCAATAAAGACGGCGAGCACCGTTAAAACATTGCGCCTACCAGTGAAAAGATCTCTCAATCTTGAGTGTTTCATTTTGCTTTATTTTTTAGTAATTGCCATAGCTGGATTATACCATAAAAAAAGTTATTTTTTCTCTTGACTCCATGGGGTCCTTTAGATAAAATCCTTGTGCTTAGACTGAGACGCAGTAAGAAAAAGCTCTTAAGTAAGCCGTTTGATCTTTTGAATCAAAGGGGTGTTTTGAAACCAAGTCCAACAGAGTTTCAAAACACTATGCATTGCATTTTGAATGCAGTACAGAACTAGTACAAGAAGCCCCGCTACGGTGGGGTGGAACAACTATGCAGAATTCTAGAGTTTTAATTTTTTCCGTTTTTATTAAAAAGCGGACGAACCTAGTACCTGATTGATCAGGTAGCTATAACAGGAATATATTCACCTCAATATTTATATTGAGATACTATTTTCAAACATTCTAGTAGCTCTAAGCTACTTTTTATGAAGAGTTTGATCCTGGCTCAGGATGAACGCTAGCGGTGCGCCTAACACATGCAAGTCGAGCGCCCTCACTTTGTCTTCGAATCTTTCGAAGCCAGTGTGAGGGAGCGGCGAACGGGTGAGTAACACGTTGGAACCTACCCCAGACTCAGGGATAGCCCACCGAAAGGTGGATTAATACCGGATAGTCTCGTAAGAGTAAAGCTTTTGCGGTTTGGGAGGGGCCTGCGGCCTATCAGCTTGTTGGTAGTGTAATAGACTACCAAGGCTATGACGGGTATCTGGTGTGAGAGCATGACCAGACACAATGGAACTGAGACACGGTCCATACTCCTACGGGAGGCAGCAGTGAGGAATCTTCCGCAATGGGCGAAAGCCTGACGGAGCGACACCGCGTGGAGGACGAAGGCCTTTTGGTTGTAAACTCCTTTTCTGGGGGAATAAATGATGAAGGTACCCCAGGAATAAGCACCGGCTAACTACGTGCCAGCAGCCGCGGTAATACGTAGGGTGCAAGCGTTATCCGGAATTATTGGGCGTAAAGCGTTCGTAGGCGGTTTAGAAAGTTTGTAGTTAAATATGGTCGCTCAACGATCAAGTCGCTACAAAAACTCCTAAACTTGAGATTGGCAGAGGCAACTGGAATTCCACATGTAGGGGTAAAATCCGTTGATATGTGGAGGAACACCAAAAGCGAAGGCAGGTTGCTGGGCCATTTCTGACGCTGAGGAACGAAAGCGTGGGGAGCAAACAGGATTAGATACCCTGGTAGTCCACGCCGTAAACGATGGATACTCGATGTAGGAGGGAATCGACCCCCTTCTGTGTCCAAGCTAACGCGTTAAGTATCCCGCCTGGGGAGTACGGTCGCAAGATTAAAACTCAAAGGAATAGACGGGGACCCACACAAGCGGTGGAGCATGTGGTTTAATTCGACAATAAACGGGGAACCTTACCAGGGCTTGACATCTCCGGAATCTCGAAGAAATTTGAGAGTGCCGTAAGGAACTGGATGACAGGTGCTGCATGGTCGTCGTCAGCTCGTGCCTTGAGGTGTTCGGTTAAGTCCGTAAACGAGCGCAACCCATGTCTTATGTTGCATATTTCATAAGAGACTGCCGGCTCCAAGTCGGAGGAAGGTATGGATGACGTC
>JAJDCF010000042.1 GCA_029260955.1 Patescibacteria group bacterium
CGCCAAAAATTCTTAGACTTCTTTAAAGAGAAGGGTCATGCAGTACTGCCATCAGCGCCGCTACTACCCGAAAACGACCCAACCGTTCTTTTTACGACTGCGGGAATGCACCCACTAGTCCCCTTTTTGATGGGTGAAAAGCACCCCAACGGCACAAAGCTAACCAACTTTCAAAAGTGCATTCGTACAGGCGACATTGATGAGGTTGGCGATGACACCCATCTGACTTTTTTCGAAATGATGGGTAACTGGAGTCTGGGTGATTACTTTAAAGAAGACGCCATCAAATGGAGCTTTGAGTTTTTGACCAGCGAAAAATGGCTGGGAATTCCCGTGGAAAAACTGTCATTCACCTGTTTTGAAGGAGATGATGACGCCCCACAAGACAATGAGGCCGCTGATGTATGGCGAAGCCTTGGCGTTCCTGAGCATCGCATTACATTCTTACCCAAATCAGAAAACTGGTGGGGACCCGCCGGCCAAACAGGCCCATGTGGCCCTGATACCGAAATGTTTTATTGGGTGGGCGAAGGCGAACCATCGAAAGATTCAAACCCTGGAAATGATGAAAAAAACTGGGTGGAAATTTGGAATGATGTGTTTATGCAGTACAACAAGGATGCTGAAGGCAAATTCACACCTTTAAAGCAACAAAACGTAGATACCGGCATGGGACTGGAAAGAACCGCTGCCATAATGCAGGGTAAGAAAACTGTTTACGATACTGAACTCTTTCAGCCAATTCTTGAAAAAATCGGCACTCTTGCCAAAAAGACTTACGAAGAAAAACAAAAATCATATCGAATCATTGCCGACCACTTGCGGGCCGCCACTATGCTGGCAGGCGATGGCGTAAAGCCAAGCAACATGGATCAGGGTTATGTGATGCGTCGCCTGATCAGGCTTGCCATCCGCCACGGAAAACTTGTAGGAATTGATGAGCATTTTACTCATATAATCGTCAAAAAGATAATTCATGTGATGAGTGACATCTTTCCAGAGCTAAATCATGAGGAAGAGATTCTAAAGACCATGAAGGACGAGGAAGAACAGTTCCAAAAGACGATCAACCAGGGCCTTCGTGAATTTGAAAAGTTGCTGGCTGGCTTTGAAAAAGCTTTTGAAAATACTGGTCGCAAAACTGAAGAAATTTCGGGCAAACAAGCCTTTAAGCTATACGATACTTACGGCTTCCCCATCGAAATGACAAAAGAACTTGGGAAGGAAAAGAATCTCACCGTAGATGAAAAAGGTTTTGACGAAGCTTTCAAGAAGCATCAGGAAACAAGCCGAGCAGACGTAGGGACCTTCAAAGGAGGTCTTCAAGATCACTCATGGGCCACCACTCGTTTGCACACAGCAACTCACTTACTACATTCCGCCCTACTAAGTGTACTTGGCGACCATGCAAAGCAACGTGGATCGAATATTACCGCCGAAAGACTGCGTTTTGATTTCGCAAATCCAGAAAAACTGACAGACGATCAAAAAGCTGCAGTCGAAAAATACGTCAACGATGCCATCGCCTCTGATCATGCCGTAACAATGAAGGTTGTACCAGTAGAAGAAGCTAAAGGCGAAGGGGCAATCGGCTTGTTTGAAGAGAAATACGGCGACAAAGTGAAGATCTACGACATGGGCCCATGGTCCAAGGAAACCTGTGGTGGACCACACGTAGAACACCTAGGTCAGCTTTCCAAATTCAAAATCACCAAAGAGCAATCAATCGGCGCAGGACTACGGCGTATCAAGGCGATACTATTAGAAGATTAAAACAGAAGAATTGCTTGACTTATTCTTAGGCTTGTTTTACGATACCCGCCTCCATTTAATTTTAACTAATAAAGTTATGTCCAACCTCCACACACCAGCCACTGATGATGATATTCATATTCTTGGTGACACCGATGTACGCAGATTCAGTGAAACCATTGAAAATAGTAATTTAAGAAGAACATTTCTCGCACGAATCGAAAGAATAGAGCGAAATGAGAATGGTAATTTCACCCTCACAAATTTTGGGAAAGCCTTTGAAGGTAGTAGAAGCCCTAGACTCAAGGCAATAGCCATGTCCTTTGTAGATACAGTTAGAGATTCCTTGGGTGGAACTCTCACCGATATTGCACCAGAAAGGGAGGAATTAGATTCTGATGATGACACACTAGCTCCTGACGTCGAAGTCACAGATACAGAAGATGATCTTTCGGATCCTGAAGACGACGCTTCAGATGCTGAAATCAAAGCCTTGAATTTCGACGCGAGCTAACTTGAGCATCTCATAAAGGTTGATCTTTTGGCCGTTTTTTGGTATAATAAAGAGATAAATAAACATAAATATGCCTTTAATACCAAACACCTTAGCCCAGGGAATCAGTGGAGCCGCCACCGGCGCAGCTGCTGCTGGCAGAGATGTTGCTGTAGGCGGTGCTCAAACCGGAATACAAGCTTTACTGAGCTTCTTCGTTAACAATATCGGCAACTGGATTGCCGGTCTGGTCATTATAGTTATCTCTTTCATTCTAGGTGGAATGGCTGCCAAGGCTGCCAAAAAGGGTATTATGAAAGAACGAGACGATGTACAAGAAAGTGCCCTGATTCTGGTAGAGCGAATGACTAAGAGTGTGGTTGTAACGGTGGGTATCACCATTGCACTGGCAATTAATGGGCTCAACTTCACTGCTGTGATCGGAGCCATGTCACTGGGTATTGGTTTTGCCTTAAAAGATATTATCGGGAACTTTATTTCCGGCGTCATTATGTTAGCTCAAAATCGTATTAACATTGGAGATTTCATAAAAGTTAAAGATATTCTTGGGACCATTGTTAACATCGATACTCGCGCCACTATTTTGCAGGCCATCGATGGAACTGAAGTCGTTATTCCCAATCAGATTATGCTTGGTGAAACGCTAATCAGTTACACTACCAACCCATTCCGCCGAATTGACTTGATGGTAGGCGTGGACTACAAGACTGACTTACCAATGGTTACGAGTTTGCTAAAGGCAATCATTGATAAAGATTCAGACATCGTTGTAAAACCCGAACCACTGGTTTTAGTAGAAGAATTCGGTGACAGCTCAATCAATATCAATATTCGTTTCTGGGTTGAATCTAGTGCTAACTGGATGAAAATCCGCTCTAATTTAGCAAACCGCATTAAGCAGGCCTTTGATGAAGTGGGAGTT
>JAJDCF010000043.1 GCA_029260955.1 Patescibacteria group bacterium
AATTGTCTGCACTTTTTGCACTTCATCGGTCGGCTCAATTGCGTGCACAATCGAGTGGTTCAAATCCTCCTGGCTGATCAATAAATCAACTTCTCCAATCTTATCGCTCACGGCCAGATTCTTCGCGGTCACATTTTTCACCCGATTGTCTTTCAGGTTCTTTTTGAGCAACTGAAAGTTCCCAATATGCGGTTCATAAGCATAAATCGGTACTTTTGGATTCAAAAGCGAGGCATATAAGCTAAAAAATCCCAAGTGTCCGCCAATATCGATAACCGCATTCTTGGCTTTCTTAAGCACCTCATCACAATATCTGTACTGGTGATCCAGAAAAAGTTCATTGGCAATCGCGTAGTCGCCCTCGTTGCGCATAGTCAGCTTTACTGTTTTCCCAAAGATTTTTACCTCTTTCTGCATAAAATATACTGGAATTAGTAGCATATTTATGGTATAATAATCGGAATAAAATAAAAACCTAAAAAATGCACAGCCACAAAATCAAAAAACACGCATGGATCATAGCCTTAGTTGCAATGCTAGGCATATTCTTTGTTTACCAAATGGTGCAGGCTGCTTATCAAGGTATTTGGCCAAGTGCCGGTGCGCCTCTCGAGGTGACCATCGCTGACTCAGGACTTCTCACCGAAGGTAACCAGATCATGACAAAGGCAAGTGATGGTGATTACATTTTTGCTTATTCAGGTGGCAGTCGGCTATATATGCAAAAATTTTCGGAAACCGATGGCTCAGCGGTAGCTTTATGGAACAGTGGAAATCCAACATTGGTTGCTTCTGCCTCACCATTAGCAATCGTTCCAGATGCCAGTGGAGGAGCATGGGTTGCATGGAATAATGACTTGGGTGGTGGAGATTGTGATGTGTATGTTAACCTAGTTGATTTCAGAGGGGCCTTGCAGCTTGGTGGTGGTGCGGAAATGTCAGTCTTAGCAGGAGGCGCATGTCAGGTTTTTATGGATATGATTCCCGATGGTACAGGTGGTATTTACATAGCTTGGGGAAACGGAACAAGCTTTAACAGACGTTCAACAAGTGATCTATACATAACTCAGCTCACCAGCATAGGTCCTCCAGCAGGCTGGAATACAGGGGCACCTGGACTTAAAGAGGTAAGTTTTCCAGAAACGGCAGGTGGGGCAGCTGATAGCAATGCCAGAATAGTAAGAACCACCACGGGAGACATAATTGCCCTATATGAAAGTGGAGGGTTTTATACGCTCGCAACATCTGAATTCTCTTCAACAGGAGCCATTAACTGGGGAGCTGTAACTATTGACTCAGAAGTTGCTCAGAACTACGATATTGCTGCCAGTACAGGAGGGAGCGCTGTAATTACATACGTAGATGATCCATGGGGTACTCCAGACCTTGAAACTCAGCGCATCAATGGCGCAGGTGGATTAGACTGGGGCACAGGAACAGTGGTAAGTACTGTAGGTATTCCCACTACTTATAACCAGCCAAGACTTGTATCAGATGGTCTTGGTGGTGCAATTATTGTTTGGTTTGATGAAAGTGGAAATTGGGACACTTACGCGCACCACGTGCTGACCGGTGGAGCAATGGATACAACTGGTGGCTGGTCAGGAGGCAGATTACTAACGTCGGATTTAGCTGATGGAAATACAGATACAATCCTGAATTATTTTGGAAAAACTCCTGTTGTCGCAGACAGCAGTGGAGGTGCCTACATCATGCAGGCAAGCTACGTTCCACCAGAAGGATGGCAACGTGTTCATCTTCAGCACGTCCAAATTGACGGTACTGTAGACATGGGCACCGATGGAACTCTTGTAAGCAGCGCCCGAACTCCAATTTTCGGATCAATCATCAGCGATGGGTCAGACGGAGCCATAGTTGCATTCCAGCAAGGTCCCAGTGGAGGAGATATATACGCTCAGTACTTTGATGACTATACTGCAGCGCCAGAGGTTGGCATGAGTGGAGGTGGATCATCATGTACTATTTATCCTCAAAGGCTGGATTTGCCGCCTACATTAAATGTTCTTAATCAGGATGGTAGACCAGTTGTGGAATTAAATTGGGCTGAAGCTCGCGTAAACGATGCGGAAGCAACCGATAAGGTTCGGATCCTTCTTGATTACCTTGGGCAGAGAGTACCCCCTAAGCTAGACGGCACAGACAAGCCTTTGGCAAGTATCTTTTCGCGACACATGTACAAACAAATCTATAGTTCTAACAACAGAAATCTAGTGGCCGCCTTTGAGTCCCAGCTTAAGACCCATGTATCAAGGACTAGAAATTTAACTTTTCAGCAGGTTCAAGAGGCGGTAGTAAACGATGATGTATGTAATGAAGATGTTTCATCTGTCATGATAGATGCAATAAAAAAATTAGCTGTGAATTCCAACACTAAAGATGCTACCGAAGTTATCATTCTCAATTTTATAAAAGAGCTTCTTAGTGTAGAAGGGCATCTTTCAGATGCTACTTTTTACAAAGATTCTTTCACCGATTACTTTAATACTCATTATTCCCCCGTATCATCAAATACTTATAACGACCTCACTCTCAAGATATTTAGAGATGGAAAGCAGATTTATACAGTAGAAAATCCAGCATTTACTTCATATATAGATGAAGCTGTCCCCGTAAATACAACCAAGCGTGCTAAGACACACAATTATTATTTGGTGACAGAAACGGTATGTGCTCAAAAAATTGGATCTGCGGGAAAGGCTCAAATTAGTCCACAGCTGACGCCAGGAACCGACATTGATGTTGATGCTGACATAAAAGTGAAAATTAAAAGTGGTTATGACATTCTATTTATGGAAAAACTGCAGGCACTAGTTGAGGCTGCCAAGATCAAGAATAGAAAAAGCATCGGTCTTGGTCAGGATCCTGTATCTGGGACCAACAATACTCTCAGCTGCTTAGAGGCAGCATCGAATCTTACGGAGGCCAACCTGAACAGTAATAACATAATGAACTACATCTTGGCTTGTCACGGAAGTGCTGAACTCAGTTCCAAACTACAGGCCAAAAAACTCAAAATCATCCCACCTTTGCTTATGACCTTGAGGCGAAGTCATACCGAAAACGCTATATCGGTCATCGACAAATATATTGAGCCTGTCATTGTGGAATTAATCGAAGAGGTCGGCAGTGACGAAGAAGTTTTTGGGCTGGTTGACGGTAGCTTAGCAAGATTGGATTTGAGTCTGGGAATTCCAGGATTCGATGAAGAAGATAAAGAACGCATAGCGTGTGCCGGCATATTGGGTTGTTCTGAGGAAAGAAAAAATATAGTAACCACTTACTTCAGAGGCGGCTCCCATTCAGCGGACCTCAGTGTAGAAGTATACGATGAGTCGGGAGAACTGAAATATGAAACTACTGCAAAAACCAATATTTTCGGTGAGGTTGAGAATTTAGGCTTGGGACAGTTTCTTTCAGGGGCACCGTACAGTATCAAGGTACGTCTGATAGGACAAAATTTTGTTTTACCAAAAGTTTCATTAGTTACACTTGATTCAGCCGAACCAAAATCAGGCGGTGGATTTAAGGCACACCTTGACCTCGCTTACAGTCATCAGTTCCGCTACGGAAACTTCGATGAATCCAATGATAATATCGACACGAATGATATTCTCGCATGGGCCAAGTTAATAATTGAGCAACCTGAACTTTGGAACGACAGCAATTTGGATGGACTCTATGGTGTAGATCTCTTAGATGTACTAACCTTCCAGCAGAACTGGGGTAAAATCCAAGAATCTCGTCTCGAAGAGAGTCAAATCAGCATCATGGAACTTGCTAGCATATTTGGCCTTGTGACTGGCCTTGAAACAAAAATCCAGGTGCCAACATGGCTGAACTTATTGGAACTTAGTTGCTCAAACTAATACGAGGGAATTTGCAATAGAAGTCGATTCATATTACGATAGTCTCCTTTTATTGAATTTGCTGAATGCCAATAACCATCATCAATCGTAGGCTCGATTTGCAGGAATTCAGAGACTATATCTCAAATTATAATTTTGGCTCACAGCCAGCCAACAAGCTGGTTATTCATCATACCTGGAGGCCTACCAAAGATAAGTGGGGTGGTGCAGTCTCCATTCAGGGCCTAAAGCGGTATTACGAGGGTAAGGGTTGGCCAGCTGGTCCTCATATTTTTGTAGCAGACGATGGAATTTGGCTTTTTTCACCAATGCGCGAGGACGGCATTCATGCTGCAGAGCTTAATAACCGCTCTATCGGAATAGAAGTAGTGGGGGATTACGATAATGAAAGATGGAATGGTAGAACTAAAGAAAATGCCCTGGGAACCATCAAGCTTTTGATGAGTCAGTTGAAAATTGAGAGTCAGAATGTCTTCTTCCATCGCGATGTTTCTTCAAAAACCTGTCCCGGAAAAGATATTACGAAAGAATGGCTTTTCTCAGAACTTGATGACTTCCGCATTCTTCCTCGCATTCCAGGTATCCCAGGTGTTTCAAGAGCCATGGAAGGAGTGGTAAGCGTATCCGCGCCCATTCCAGGTTTAACATCCCTGGATGACGAAGTTAAAATACCTGTTTGGTCAGCCGAAGCCGTTGCCTGGGTGCACCGAAACCGCCTTTTCGAAATTCATAGCGACGAGGATGTCCGTGACGCCGTGAAATTTTACCGTTTTTACAAATTAATGAAAGAAAGCTAATGGAAACGAATGAAAAAATAATTGCCATTGTTGGTATCACAGAGGCCATCAAGCAATATGGCATTCCTTCTCAATTCTGTCCCACCATCGCCATCATTGTCGGCGCACTACTCCAGTATGCTGAAAAACCAAATTCTCAGGGAATCCTTGAAGGCATCATTCTCGGTGCTACCGTTACCGGAAGCTACGCCGTCACCAAACGAGTAGGAAGTGGCGCTCTTGCTCCTTTCTGCAAAAAAGCCAACTACTCCAATCTTGAGCCAGATGATTATAGGGGGGTTTAAATTACAAAAAATAGAGCTTTTGAGTCCCATTGGTATATACCCTCTGAGGGTAGAAAATTCTGATGCACAAGGTTTGCACAAACTTTGCACAGATCTTGCACAAGGTTTGTGCAACAGAATTCAGCACCATAAAAAGGGTACGCCATGCCCCACCTTTTCTACCTAAGTTCGGCTATCTACCCCCTCATTAGGTTGGCGTCATTCAATCTTGCTTCGCCCTATCTAACTTAGTCTATCTAGGGGTATATGGTGGAGATGCCCGGAGTCGAACCGGGGTCCAAAGATGTAGTCAAAAAACTTCTACAATTTTAGTCTCTTTGTAGATTTTCGTCTGAGTTATAGAAAAAGACAAAAGCAACTCAGCTTATTTGGGTTAAATTTTCATCATACAGTCCTCCAAAGGCGTACTGCATGCCTAACCTGCTAAATTACGCCTCACAAGGTCAGCAGGTGTCGCCTTGTGAGACGAGGCCGCAAAAAGGCAGCCAGAAAACCTCACGGTATTACGCGAATACAGGAGCAAAAGAAGGAGTTAAAGCCCTCTTAGCAGCTGCAAAACGTGCACCTAGAGATCCTTTTTGAGTGTTTGTAGCACTTAAATTGCGCTGGACTAATCACGAGCAGACAGCGCGATACTCGAATTGCCATTTTTTCACCAGAATCATCAATGTCAAAACCAAATACATCCCCACATGTCAAAGAGCAAAAAGATTATAACATATTATTCGCTAAATGCTCATTGTAAACAGCGTAAAGGCTTTATATAATTGCCTTGAAAAAATCATCATAATAAATTCTATGTCACAAAATAATAAACCAAGAAAGATAATAATAATTGAAGACGAAAAAACTCTAGCAGGGCTTTATGCCGACAAGCTTGTTGAAGCTGGATTTGAAGTCAAGGTATTCACGGATGCTAGTGAGATTTTGAAAGGATGTGAATTTTATAAGCCTGAAATAGCTTTCGTTGATCATACATTGGGATCTGAAAAAATATCTGGCACAGACGCTATTCCAATACTAAGAAAGTGCAATCCACACATGAAGATTGTAATGCTAACGAATTACAGTGAGTTTCAGGTAAAAGACAACGCAAAGCAGGCTGGAGCAGATGATTACCTTCTAAAGATCAACACTCCACCTGACGCACTAGTAAGCTATGTTCAGCAGCACTAGCGTACTGCCTTTAGATTGATTCGAAACGAGGCTCCGCCTAGCTTGCTATCCTCAACCCAGAGCTTACCCTTATGAAGGGCAATGATTTTTTTACATAGATATAAACCCAAGCCAATGCCAGCACCTGCATGCTTGGTTCTGAATTTTTCAAAAATAGTTTTCTTAAGGTCATCTGGTATTCCATCACCATTGTCATCGATGTTGATTTCAATATCCCCCTTGTTTAGTCGCATCTCTAGCCTAATCATACCTTTTTTGGGAGTGAATTTAGAAGCATTGTTCATCAGATTGCTTAATACTTGTCGGAACTGTGTCTGATCAACATTAGCAAAAACCTTTTTCTTTACACCCTTTTTCAGTTCAAATTTTAGCCCTTTCTTTTTCATAATAGGAATAAAATCTCTGAATAATCCATCGACAAACGAAGTCAGGTCAATTTTTTCAAGATTTAGCGATACCTTGTTCAAATCATATTGCTGCACTGCAAACAGCTTCTCTGTGAGGGTTTTGAGATTGTTGATAGACATTTCGACCACCTTTAAATCCTTAATTTTTTGGATGGCAGGTCTTTTTGAATGCATAAGTGAATCTACTTGAAAAGTAGCAATTGTAAGCGGCGTTCTAAATTCATGTGCTGTAACGGCGATAAAGTCAGCTTGCTGCTTAAGAAGTTCATTAATTTGCTTAATCTTAGTTTTCAGCTGCCTGGTTTTTCTATTAATTATACTTCTCATCAAGTTATTCTCTTCTTCAAGGTTCATTTTGAGAAGAATATTCATCAGCGCTATTTCAAGTCTCCTCTTCGCCGCAAGGATTTCTGAAATTTCCTCTTTTGCATAGATTGGATCTGACCCACCTTTTTTCATAGCGAAAAACCCAATCAGATTTCCCTCAGAAAGAAGCGGAATAAAAACATCTGCTTCGAGTTTTGCCATAGAAGAAAGCAATT
>JAJDCF010000044.1 GCA_029260955.1 Patescibacteria group bacterium
CGGTCTTTTGATTCACTGTGTAAATCTCATTGCGATCTGCTGGAAAAAAGCCAGTCGCATACATCATTTCTTCCTTCACCAGCTGCGGAACCGTGACCGGCGTAAAGCCATTCTCGGTAAATTCTTTAAGCAGCCACTGAATAAGGGCAAACTCCATTAGAACCAGTTCATTCTTCAAATAATAGAATCTTGCACCACTAGTTTTGGCTGCCGTTTCCATATCAATGATATCTAGACTTTTGCCTAACTCAATATGGTCCTTGGGCTCAAAATCGAATTTAGGAATCTCGCCAACAGTTTTTATTGGCTTATTATCTTCCTCACTCTTGCCATCAGGCACAGATTCAAGAGGTGGGTTGGGAATGGCTACCATAAGCTCTTTAAGCTGAACACTAATTTTGTTCAACTCAGCTTCAGATTCGCTCAATTTATCTCCCAAAGCTTTCATTTCCTGAATTTTCTTCCCACGATCATCACCAGCTAATGTAGCAATGTTCTTCGACACATGATTCTTCTCCGCGCGCATTCTTTCAACCTCCTGAATAAGTCTACGATGCTTTTCATCAAGCTCCAGAATCTTATCTACATCAATATCGACTTGCTTCTTCTTGAAGCCCGCCTCGTACTCCGCCCGATTTTCTCTTAGTTTTTTTAGATCGATCATAATTCATTTTTATGCCTAAAAATTTTACAGAAAAAGGTGGTGCACCGCAAGAAGGATTAACTTGCAAGATGATCACAATTGCCCTAGATTACGATTCTAAAATGTGATCATTAAAATAATCGGCACTTAAAAACTAAAGCAGGAGCGATATTAAACAAACGACTCCTAAGAAAGGTTGCTAAGATAGTGAGATGGTTATTATTGGTGCTGACTGCCAGCCTAGTCTGTGCATGTTCAGCTCATAACGCGAGTAACGGAGCCATGTCGATGGCCACGTTCGAAATACCACCAAGCAAAACAACAAGGACAACTGGGGCGTTCAAGCCGCCGTCAATTCCGATTTCCGAAACCGATCCTACGCTGACTACGACGCTGCCTGAGATGCAGTTTGAGTACCCCCCAATGAAGGGGTTCGAAACTGCCACATGGGGGCAGCCAACAATGTTGGCCGATACCCGAATACTGAGGTCAACGGTACTGGGGCAAGGGCTCTACTCGGTTTGGCTGGGGGTTACCCCAGAAGTCGGCCCAGTGAGCTACTTTCCCGAGTTCTGTGTGCAGCCCTCGATCGCAGGTGGCAATTTTCCACCTGGCATGCGCTGTTCCAACCTGTGGCTGAACAAAAGTGCGAACAAGTACACCTTGGTTCGGCCCAGCCTCTGGTACCTCCTTTACCACACGGAAGAGAAGGATGCAGAGCAAAAAGACCCCTGATTTCAGTCGGGGGCACAGATGGAGAACTTCCTTATTTAGTATCGCTCCATCTGCTTTAGTTTCTAAGATTCACAAAGAGATCCGAATCAACTTCACTTTATCTCTTCCACCACTAACAATCGCAACTTCGCTGGCCTTGAGGGATTTTTTGAGAAATTTACATAGCTCTTCATTCGCTGCACCCTTCACAGGAATGGCAGCAACACGAATTTTATAAGTACCGTCATCCATCCGGTCTACGATCTCGTTTTTAGGAGATTTTGAAATAACCTTCACCCGAATGTAAAGAGGGGACTTTTTGGCCAATTCCGCCTTAAGTTGATCAAAAAATGTGTTCAAGAAGAATTTTTGATTAAGTTAGCCTAAACCACTAATGGATTTATGTTTATAGACCTTAGAACGATGCTCAACTTTATGGATCCTAATATAACGGCTATCCGAACTTAAGGAGGTAATTATACGATAGCCACCAACTCGATATTTATACAAATTCTTTGAGCTCTGGATAAGCTCGGAATATTGAAGCGGATTGTTACTATCCTGCCAGTATTTAAGCTTCTTTAAGATTCTTTTAACTAAAGGTTTTTCTAGCTGGTCTAATGACTTCTTGCCATTTGAAGTGAATTGAAATTTCATTTCCTAATTATTACATACCATATTCTTCGAGTACTTCTTCTAAAGGTATGCGTTTTTTTGTCTTTTGATCAGCTTCAATCTCTGCGATAAAATGAGGATTATTTGACTCAATCATTTCAATCATCTCGGAGAGGGTGTCATCAGCGATCAGGTATCCAAGAGACTTACCATTTTTAGTTACGCGTACAATTCCTTGTTCGAAATACTTTGTTATATTTTTTTGTGCTTCACGCACAGGGACAAGTTCTTCACCCAAAATAAAGGGCATATATTTGTTTTTTGTTTCCATTGATATTTTTAATAATGAATTGTTCATAACCATTATACATTATTTGGACTAGAAGTGTAAATAAAAAATTATACAATTGCAAGGCAATTAGTATTGCAAAAGTATAACTATATGTCAAGCATATAAACTCAAGACAAATGCTTTCTGCCTTGCCTTACCTCAAAGAATCTTGTACTCTTCACTACTTAACTAATATAGATCATGACGCGAAAAAGCTTAGGTATCTCCAAAAAAGTATTACAGATCGGCCTCATTTCCGGTCTGAGCACGGGTTGTGCAGCTCAGATAGGACAAGACTTAAGAGATGACTACTCAAAAGCACTAAGGCAAAATATTCAGTACGCGAAAGACACAACTGCACAAACGAAAAAAACAGGAGATTGCCTGGAAAAACTGTTAGCAGCAACAGAAGAAAAATCAGCAACCATTAGGCGTGAAACTGCATTGCTCAAACCTGTCGATCCGAAAAATCTTCCTGAGCGCTTTGAATTCCTTAGTGTTACTGGAGATCCCAAAATTGGCACAGTAGTACACCTCAGACAGACGCACGCGAATCCCTTATCTGGAGAAAGGCCGGCAGAGGAATACGAAGCAGTTATAGTCTACCAAAGACGTATCCTGGAGGAGCTAATAGCCCTGAAACCTCATGCTATCATTCCAGAAGGCTGGCAATCTCCGAGTGGTAAAGATGGCGAGAAGCAGAAAATATTTCCAATACTCACGTTACGGGCTGGGGATTTGACGCAGCAGGCCGTGGAACACTTTCAGATTGCTAGAAAAGTCGTAAAGAATGGCTTTGATTCATTAACGAAGGAAGAAGCAAAAGCGTTGAATGATTATCTCTACATGGCAGGTGCGGGCCTGTTATATTATGCCGGAGTTCCTGGAACCACCCTGATCACGGCAGGTCGTAAAGATAAGGTAGATGAGTTGGTTGATTTATATAGGACTATATCGAAGCTTAAAGGAAAAATATTGGCGCTTGTTAAGAAAAAAGGAGATGCCATGAGTGAGGATGACAAAAAGCAACTAGAAAAGTGGATGGAAGAGGGGAAAAAGATAAACAAAAAAACTGACAAACTTAATGCTTCACGCGAGAAGGAACTTGTGAAGCAAGCGATGGACTTTCTAAAGGGCAATCCTGGGAAAACCGTGGCAACCACCTATGGATCCAGTCACAATTTCTGTGATGATTTTAGAGCTCTGAAAGAACCACCTGTTCTTAAATCAGTTTCATTTCCCAGGCTACAAAAATTGAGCAGGGCTGATTTAGCAGAAATAATGCAACCCTGTGCTTCGCCGTTGAAGAAGTCAGATTAAATGCTTTCGGCGCCATTTCTCAATTTCTGCGTGATT
>JAJDCF010000045.1 GCA_029260955.1 Patescibacteria group bacterium
AGTCCTTGAACTCTGGCTTCATGGCCTCGTCAAAGGCAATCGCTTTGGCTGCAATGGCATGTTCGTGTGGTCCACCTTGCAGGCCTGGGAAGACTGCTCGGTTGATGGCTTTTGCATGTTTTTCTTTACAAAGAATCATAGCACCTCTTGGCCCTCGGAGCGTCTTATGTGTGGTAGTCATCACTACATCAAAATATGGCACTGGTGATTCCAAGGCACCTCCTGCAATCAGTCCGGCGGTGTGCGAAATATCCGCCATGGTCAAAGCGCCAACTTCGTCGGCGATCTCCTTAAACTTTTTCCATTCAATGTCGCGTGGGTAGGCGGTAAAGCCAGCCACAATCATTTTTGGCTTGTGTTCGTGAGCCATCTTTCGCACTTCTTCCATGTCGATGTAGCCCGTCTCGGGATTCACGCCGTATTGTACAAAGTTGTAGGCTTTTCCGCTAAAAGCAATTGGCAGTCCGTGAGTAATGTGCCCACCGTGATCCAATTTAAGGCCCATTACTGTGTCACCAAATTCCAGTAAAGCAAAATAAATAGCGGTGTTGGCAGGTGATCCGGAATAAGGCTGAACATTGGCGTGTTCGGCACCAAAAAGCTCTTTGGCGCGGTCGATGGCAAGATTTTCGATGATATCTACATTCTCTTGGCCTCCGTAATAACGCTTGCCTGGGTAGCCTTCGGAATACTTGTTGGTCAAAATCGATCCATTGGCTTCGAGGACTGCCTGGGACACGTAATTTTCGGATGGTATCAGTTCAATTCCTTCGGATTGGCGATGGGCCTCGGCCAGCATGGACTTATAAATAGTTGGGTCCTGGTCTTTAATAGTTTCGTACATAATTAACTTAGGTGAAGGGCTAAATTAACATCGAATTACCTCGTTTTCTGTGACGATAAAATCGATGCCTATATCATACGGCTCTTTAGGGACGCTATCAAGGACTTGTTCGCTATATGCGAGCGCCATTTTCGGCACTCCATCATAATTTTCCAAGAAGCGATCATAATACCCCTTGCCCATGCCTAGTCGGTTCCCCTCTCGATCAAAAGCCACACCGGGAACTATGATTAGATCCAGTTTGGGACTTTCATTAAATTCTGAGGGTATGGGCGGTTCAGGGACACCATAACGATTTGGCTCCAATTCATCAAATGATGAGAATCGCGGTGTCATAAAGGTTTTTTCATCGTATAGACGAGGTAGGAAAAGTGACTTTTTTTTGACAAATTGACTCAGTAAATCCAGAGTTGAGACTTCGCTCTGAACGCTGTAATAGAATAGGACTGACTTGGCATTTTGAAAAACCTCCTGAGACTCCAGCTGCTCGGCAATCTTGATGCTTTTTGCTTGCCTGTCTGCCTCGCTCAAGGCATTTCGCTTCTCGAGGGCTATACGTCTTACTTCTGGCTTATCCATGAGCATTTTTATTTTATACCAAAGACCTCTGCAGCCATTTCTACGGCTGTTGGTTCTGTACTTGCTGGCTTGGCTGATTCTTCGGTTTTTTTGACGAGTGGTGTGAGTTCAACTTTTTTTACCTCAAGATTCAGAGAAAGTTTGCTGCCAAATACCTTCTCAAATGCATCTTGAACGTCCGCTTGATTTGCCGCACTGTTTACTTTGTCCATATAGGTCGAGGAATTGAAGGCAATCGTCAGAATTCCACTTGCATAACGAACAGGCTCACCATCGGTCAGTGACATTTTGATGAACGGTGTCTCGATGGCGTCCAAAACTCGCTGCCAATCTTTTTTAATTTGCTCAAAACGAAGTTCGGTAGGCGTTTCGTCTGCGGTAGTGGCCTCCGTCACCTCCTTCTTAACTGCTTCATCTTTAATTTCGGCGACTGCTTTAGCAACAGGTTTTTCGACAGCTTTTTCAGATGCAGGTGCCTCTTGCGGTTTTTCGACAGCAAACTCACAGGCCTTGATAATTGCCATTTCGATTGGTAGTTCCGGAATAGGGCTCAAATCAATTTGCTGTTTGGCCTGAGTGAATATCTCAATGAACCGAAGTACAATCTGAGTGTCCTTACTATTTCCCAAATTGATTAGCATCTGCTCACGACAATAACTGATGATCTCTTTTAGGAACTGCGCAGTACTTCTACCTTTAGACTTGATTTGGTTCAGAAGTTGGACGGCTTTTAGGGTTTTTCGCTCCAGAAGATAATTAAAGAACTTTTCCAGGTGCTCACCGCCCGTTAACCCTAAACTCTCGCTGACTTTCTCTGTAGTTACGTCCCCTGCTGTCATCATTTGTTCAAAAAGTCCAATGGCATCACGTAAACCCCCCGCACTAAGCTTTGCAATCAGGTCAAGAGCCTCCATTTCGTATTTTGCACCCTCAGTCTCGGCAATTTCTTTTAATCTTTGACTGATATCCGATACATCGATACGACTAAAACTGAACTGTTGGCATCTGGAAATAATGGTCTCGGGAATTTTGTGAGCCTCTGTGGTTGCCAACACAAAGTAAGCGTGACTTGGTGGCTCCTCAAGCGTCTTTAGCAGAGCATTAAAAGCCTCCTTGGTCAGCATGTGGACCTCATCGATGATGTAGACCTTAGTCTTTGCCTGCGATGGTGCGAAAACAATCTTCTCTCTGAGCTCCCTGATTTCGTCGATTCCGCGATTACTTGCTGCATCAATTTCGATCAGATCTACCAGTCTTCCGGTGTTTATAGATGTGCATATTTCGCACTGATTACAGGGCTCGACTTCGCTTACCGGACTTACACAATTGAGGCCCTTTGCCAGAATTCTGGCTAGTGAGGTTTTACCGGTTCCACGAGGTCCGCAAAATAGATACGCATGAGACAGTGAATTGCTCTTTAGCGCACTTTGAATAGTCTTTTTGGCGTGCTCTTGCCCAACAAGGGAAGTAAAATTCTGAGGTCTATATTTTAGGTAGAGCGACATTAGTTAGGCGGTTAATGAAGAAGGTTTAGCCAAAAGCTGTAACAGGCTTCGATTATACCTGAGGCTGATTTCCATTGCAATTCGGTCCTAGCAGCCGTAAGATGCACCTAGTAATTTAACTTTCAAAAATGAAAAAATTCACTATTCTTACAGTTCTATCCGCCTTTTTTTTAACCGCTTGTGGCGGTGGTGTTCCTGTCGATAAATCACCTCAATCACTTGGCCAATCTAGTGCCAAGGTCTTGATCGAGGAATTCTCCGATCCCGAGTGTCCCGCTTGCGCAACTATCAGTCCTCAGGTTGAGAAGTTTGTAATGGACAATCCAACCCTTGCTAGACTGGATTACTACCATTATCCACTTTCTTACCATGAATATGCCTTTATTGCCTCCGAAGCATCTGAATGTGCAGCTGATCAGGGTAAATTCTGGGAATACCTTGGAATAGTCTTCGAAAATCAGTCCAGCTTGTCTGAGGACTATCTTTATAGCATTGCTGATAGCCTAGAATTAGACCGCGTTGCATTTGATGCCTGTTTAGACGGCCACAAGTATAAGTCAAAAATCCTTTCTCATATGTCCGAGGGATCTCGAAGAAGACTTCCAGGCACTCCAACTCTGTTTGTGAATGGCGAGATGGTTAAGTGGGGCGGTGCTGAGGCATTTAAGGCTTATCTGGAGAGTTTGTAGATATTTACAAAAATAAGAAGATTAGCTATTGTGTTCTGCCAGATGCTTTTTCAATTATTTTTAAATATATGCGCAAACTATCAAAAGCTGAGAGATTCGTTGAAGAAGTGGTTCTTGCAAAGCAGCGTGAAGTGATTCCTATATGGCTCGCACAAGATTTTCAGAAGGATTTACATGACCTCGTTATTGAACTCAGGGAGTTCTTCGAGCTATATGGAGACTGCTCAAAGGAATGTGATCTTGAGGGGCTGGTTGTAGGTACACTGCAAACATGGGTTCAGCTTGAACAAGCACCTGAAACCTATCGGCGCTACCACCTAGCAGTAACAGGGAGTTCACGGAAACCAGTTGACATTGAAGAATTCAAGATCAGAAGACGAGGAATTGGCGGTGGGTTTTACCATTCTTTACTACATAGATTTTTGGAGTTCGAAGAAAGAGGCTTAAACATTGGATGTAGGGTAGAAAGCATAAATAACGACCCTTCAATGCCCACTGATAGAATAATGGGGATGACGCCTGATATTAAAATTCTATTGGAATCTGGAGAACGCTGTATGCCTGAATATTGTATTCCCTGCGAACCGGTGGACTCATTTAGGATCTCACCTTCTCCCGATACTCAATCTTGATAGGTGTACCGGTGAAGGCGAATTTTACTCGTAGCCTGTTTTCGATGTAGCGTACATATGAAAAGTGGAAAGCGTTCTTCTTATTCACGAATACAATGAATTTTGGCGGTTCGATTTCGGGCTGAGTAATGTAGTAGATCTTGGGGTGCACTCTCCCCTTCCCCGTTGGTCGGTGCTCATGAACGAGCTGTTCCATAAATGTATTTAGCTTGGCTGTCGTAATTCGCTTCCTTCGTTCCTTGGTTATTAGATCGATCTGATCAAAAACGGCGTGGAGGTTCTTTTTGGTAACGGCAGATGTAAAAATGAGTGGAGCCCACGCAAGGAATGGAAATCGTCGCTTGAGCCTACTTACGTAGGCGTTTCGGCGTAATTCTTCTTTGGGTGCATCTTCGCCCTTCAAGTCCCACTTGTTCACGAGGATTATAAGCCCTTTACCTGCATCAACAATATAACTGGCGATAGCCTGATCTTGGTGTGAGATTTTGTCAGAACTATCCAGAACCAGCAGTGCAATGTCGGTTCGCTCAATAGAAGCCATTGATCTGAGGGCGCTGAACTTTTCGATTCCACGTCCTGTTTTGCCGGGGCGCTTTAGGCCTGCTGTGTCGATGAAGTTATATTCCCTCTCTTGGTACTTGATCACGCTATCTGTGCTATCACGCGTCGTTCCTGGTATTTCTGAAACAATCAGCTTGTCCTTGTTCAGCAGGGCGTTTATAAGTGATGACTTGCCAACGTTTGGCTTTCCGACCAAGGCTATTTTTGTGTGAGCATCCTCCCATTTGACCATTTTTTTGTACTCCTTATCATCTTTCGCAATAAAATGACGTTCTCTGAGCGATAATATGATGTTGTCGATGAGCATAGCAATGCCGGCTTTGTGCATGGCGGACACCTGGTGAGGTTGTCCTAGGCCAAGTTTATAGAAGTCGGCCAGTTGGGCTTCATCTAGGTACTGATCACACTTGTTGACGACGAGGAAGACTGGCTTTTTGACTTTTTTACGAAGAAGTTCAGCCGCTTTGTAGTCCTGGCCATGTATACCAGTTTTTCCATCCACCATAAACAAAACCAAATCCCCTTCCTCCATGGCAATTCGACTTTGAGCCTGCATGTCGTCCTCAATTGTATTTTCGCCCTTCCCAAATTCAAGTCCACCTGTATCGACCAAAAAGAAGTCGATGGACGGGTTAATTACCTTATGAAAAAGACGATCCCTGGTTGTCCCGGATTCTTCGGCAGTAATGGCAACTCGGGATCCGATGATCTTATTGAAGAGGGTTGATTTACCGACATTGGGCCTTCCAACGATCGTAATGATCGGGGTTTTCATACGTTTTAGCTATAGAACTTGGCTCTTTCACGCTTTTTTCGATTTGTAGCGCGCATCACTGCAGCCTCACGAAGAAACTTCTTGGTTGGCTTTGCTTTGTGGTAGCGGTTTCGTTTGGTCAACATGATACGACTTCTTTGAACTACTTTTTTGAAGCGGCTCATTAGACGTTCATTGGACTCGCTCTGTTTCTTAATCGCGTAAATCATTTGATATCTCCTTTTAATTAAATTAGCCCATAATTTATACACTACCCGTAGCGTTTATGCAAATATAATGCATGAATACGTCAATCATACTTGATTTATCTCTAAATATATTGTATAATGATATGAATTAAACAATAAGAATCTAATATGCTTTACTGTCACCCATTTCTAAATCAATCCTTATTTGATCCGACTCGCCTTGTGCATAGAAATCCTGAAACCGTAAATCCTACAACAGAGCGTGAGTATGCCAATGTTAGAGAATCATTAGATATATTAGATGAGTCCGAGGACGCTGAGATGCTGAGGTCTGCTTTGCTTGAATTGATTGATAGCAAATTTCCGGAGTATACGGAGCGACTTGCCGATAGACCCGTTGGACTTTTGATTGAGGCGTTTTGTGAACTATATGGTTGGGATGTTGGTGATAAGGGGCCGGCTATGCTCGTTCGGAATATTATTAAAATTGCTTTTGACCATAAATATCCGCATGGCAATCAGTCTGCACGAGGAGTATTGGACAGGGTCGAGGGAGTCTTAAAAATGCGTCGAAAACCACGCCGGAGCGTTAAACGTGAGGGTTCAGAATTGATTTCCAAGTCACGGGAGTTAGTGAGTCCTCGACTGAAGGAATTGAGAAGCAAGCTTAGAGATTTGGGAGCTGAATATGATAAATATGTTGTTGTCACAAACAAGGCGACTATTAAACTCATAAGACACGAAATAATTTTAAGGAAACTTCTTGAGGATCAGGGCTTTAAGTATGACCGAAAAGGAGAGGCAAAGAACTTTTACTACTTCACCAGCAAGTATTCTGTATTCCTAGACGATAATGCACCTAAAATGCCTCAGGGGAAAAGGAGTGCCGCGAAGAAGGCCGCTAGTGCATGGAAGAGCCTTGGGCATCACTTTGATAGATCTAATAAGGAGGTAAATCGACTCGGGAAGAGGAAGGAAAAGGTCGAAGCTGATATTCGCACTGAAGAACGGAAGCTCAAGAGGAATTCATAGAAGACAAAGTTGCCACGATTGAATCAATCTTTGTCACTCTTTTTTTTGTTATGTGTTAAAATATCTGCGAAATAACATCTAAACAAAATCTTATGGGATTCATGGATCAGGCCAAGGACCTTTACAAACTTCAGAAGCAGGCCAAGCAAATTAAGAAACAACTAAAGAACATTCATATCGAGGCGGAATCAGATGGAGTAGTGGTGGTTGTGAATGGAGAGCAGAATTTTATTGAGGCTAGAATTCCTGAGGCACTTTCTGGTGATGTCAAACGAATTGGTAAGGCTATTGTGGATGCGTCTAATAAAGCTATCAAAAAGTCTCAGGCCATTGCCGCCGATAAAATGAAGGATGTTATGGGCGATATGGGTGGAATGTTTGGTGGTGGCGGACCACAAACCTAAATTTATGAAGAAACTATTTTTTTTGACCATTGTGGTCAGTATGGTCGGCATCTTTTTTTTGTATAGCGGTTACAGCGCGGCAATTCGTTATGCTCTTAATCCTGATAGTTCCGCTAGAATCAATATCACCATCCCCGAAGGTTCAACCGGAGGACAAATTGCCGATATTTTGGAGGATAAAGGTCTCATCAGTAGTACAGAGGCCTTTGCTTTTTACCTTCGTCAAAATGACCTTGGTGGTGAGCTCAAGGCTGGTCGCTTTATAATGCAGGAAAATTTCAGTATGCCCAAAATCGTCGATATTCTGGTCGAAGGAAAATCCTCTGAGCTCGGTGTTACCTTGCTCGAGGGCTGGACGGCCAAGCAAATTGCCGAAAAGCTAGAGGCCGAGGAGTTGACGACGGCAGAAAGCTTTATGGAATGTATGAAAACTTGCGAGTTTGATTTCAACTTTGTTCCTGATGGCTATTTGGAGGGATATTTGTACCCAGATACTTACTTTGTTAATGCCGGAAATTATTCTGACGAGGGTTTTATTTCACGTTTGATCAATACACTCAAAAACAAGCTCAACAATGAGGACTGGCTGGTGATCAATGCGTCTGACCGGGATTTTGAAGATATTATGATCATGGCTTCGATTGTGGAACGCGAGGAGCGTAATGATGACGAAAAATCCACTGTCGCTGGCATATTATGGAATCGCTATGATGCCAATATCGGTTTGGGAGCGGATGCTACAGTGCTTTACGCTCTGGATAGAACCAGTGGCGGTTTGAGTTTCGAGGATTTACAAGTCGATTCGCCCTACAACACACGCAAGTATGCCGGTCTGCCCCCTACCCCCATCAGCAATCCAAGTATTTCGAGTATCCGTGCTGCTTTATATTCAGAAGACACTGACTACTGGTATTACCTTCATGATTCCGGGGGTGGAATTCATTACGCAAAAACACTTGATGAACATAATGTGAATAAGGCAAGATATATTAGATAATATCCTTGACATGTGTCAATAGATATATAATAATGTCAACTATAACCATTTTTGTTATGTCAAAGCGCATTATTCAGTCATTGGGTAATTATCCCCCTCGTGATCCGGAGGTGTCTTACACCCAAGAGGAGCGAATAAGAATTCAAGAACTAATTGCGGAGACTCCAGCAGGCTTTCGGCCGGTTGTAGAGCATGAGTTTGAGGCGGGGCGTTCTGTAATTGTAGAACTAGATGTCACACTAGATCTTAAATTCGCAAAATCTCCCCTGCCTAGTGAACGTGAGGAAGCTATCGATGCATTGGGTAACACTTACAACACTCAGGTGAAGCCGATATTAATAGGCGCACTAAGCGACGATGATGCTGCTGTACGCGCCGTTGCAGTCAAGCACCTTAGTCATTATGACGGAGATGATGTGGAAGAGGCCTTATTTACTGCCATGCAGGATGACAATATAGGCATTTCTCAAGCCGCAGAGCAGGCTTTGTTTCGAATGGGTTCTGATAAATTGAAGTTGAAATTAGATCCCAAGAAATGGCCTAAAATTAGCCAGCTGTCTACTAGTTCTGATAGTCAATAACTATTGAGCTACAACCTTGCTCCTCTCCTTCTTTTTCGGCACAAATGCTGTAGGTGTTTTCGCCTGGTGAAAGGGTGAGTGTCTTTTTCCATTCCTCAGAACCAGGAATATATTCACCAATGTTTGCTCCATCAATTCTAACGCGGGTAATCCATTTACCGACGCTTCCACCGACTACAATCTGATCGAGGGTGGTTTCGTATGTTCCGGAGCTGGTAGGCATGGTTATAACTGGTGCTCCTGCGCCGTTTGCACCACTTTCTACGTCGATCGTCATGCTCGCTGTGCCAATTACGTCATCGTCTGCGTCATATGCTTTCACGGTGTATGTGTTTAACTCACCGATTTCGAGGGTATCAAGCGTGCTGTTAGCTCTGTATAGGAATGTTGAGTCGCCTTCCGAAAAGCCGGAAAGCTGATAGTTGTTAACTTCTACTTTGGATGTACCTGAGGGGACATCACCTTTAATTTCGAAAGATGTTTCGCTGGTGATCAGATTATCGCCGTTGTTCGGTGAGGTAATTTTTACACCACCTGTATTGGTGGCTTCCGGAGTAGAGGCAGGTGTAGCTTCTTCTTCATCTTCACCGTCCGGCTGAGCTTCATCATGAACCTCTTGAGTAAGAGTTAGAGTGATGGTGGCCACTGTACTTTTGTTCTCTGATTTATCAACTGCGATTACTTCGTACTCATTATCGCCGACCCTAAGGTTTTTGAATGCAGTCTTGGCAGTGTAGCTAAACTTCTTGGAGCCAGGAACGTATTTGGTCAGTCTGTAATCGTTTACAATAACTGCTGCTGTGTCGCCACTGACAGTACCACTTATTACTTGCTCAATGCCGTCTATAGAAACCGTATCGCCATTTGAACCTGGTACTTCGATTTGAGGCGTTGTAGGTGCTTCCTTGTCATTTTCATCGACTTCTTCTACTACCTCTTCATCCTCATCTACTACTTCATCCTCTGTCACTTCCGTGTCAGTGTCATCATCCGTTGCTTCGCCCAATTCTGTCTCATCATCTAGGGGGTTATCATCGGAATCATCAAGTAATACAGCGCCTTCCTGTTGCTGATTCCATCGATACCAGTTAGAACTCTTGAAGGCGTCATCAAGAGCAAAAATAACTTCTTTTTGAAGACCCTCAGAAAGATCTGCAGCAATCGCTTCGTCTATGATCATTTCTTGACCGACTCCAAGCGTGGATGACTTTACAATTTTGTTGGTATACAAAATATCTGCAGTAACTGAGCCTTTCAGCACGTATAGCATGCCAGGATGACTGAGTGCGAACACACCTCCGCTTGATTTAAGTGTGAGAAGGCCTGTTGTAAAGGTAAATTCTGATGTTTGCGCACCCTCTTCATCAATCGATACCCATATCTTACCGTCTTCAAGGTCAATGGTTGCTTGGTTTCCGGCTGCATCGCGGCTAAGAGCAGCGAATTTAACTTCTGTGCTCTTATCCAGTCTAACCACATCTTTCTCAAATAGTTTTAGAGTCGCCCTTCCATCAGACTGAGTTTTTAGCTTTTCTCCTTCGTAAAGGTAAATGCTTGATGGAACATTCTTCCACTCGCTTGCCCCAGTCGTCATTGCCTTGGCACTACCTGTTTCTATGTCCAGGAATACTTTTTCACTCGATAGTGTCTCCCCTTCTCCGATGAAGGCAGAGCCCATAAAACGCCAGGCGGCAAAGATAATGCCGACAAATATTATGATAACCAGAAACGGCTTGATAAAGTCTGTTATCTTGGAACGTGGTGCCCTTCTCTTGTATTGATAGTAATTCATGATCCTATAATTTTTTGAAGTCAGTGTAGGAAGTCTACAAAAAGCTCTTTTGTTTGTCAATTTAGCTTGCTTTGCCTATAATCATTTGGCAAATAAAAAATTATAAGCAAGTCTGAGAATGTTAACGAAAATTATCAACAAGTTTCTGGGGGATTCCAATGCGAAAGAACTCAAGAAAAGAGCCCACTTGGTCGAAGCTATCATTAAGAAGGAGGAAGAGCTTCAACCTTTGTCGGATGATGAGCTAAAGGGTAAAACCCAAGAGTTCATTGACCGACTGGAAGCTGGTGAAACGACCGATGACATTATGGTCGAAGCTTTTGCTGTGGTTAAGAATGCCTGCCGCAGGCTTGTTGGCACCAAATTCACTCTAGGAAAGGATGATAAGGAGTGGGATATGATTCCCTACGACGTACAGCTGCTTGGAGGCATCATGCTTCATGAAGGGAAGATTGCCGAAATGCGAACTGGTGAAGGTAAAACCCTTGTTGCCAGTTTGCCTCTTTACCTGAATGCACTAACAAAAAAGGGTGCCCACCTGGTTACCGTGAATGACTATCTTGCCAGTCGTGATGCGGAGTGGATGGGTGTTTTGTATAGGTATCTCGGACTCAGCGTCGGTGTAATTGTTCATGGAATTAGTCCGGATGAAAGAAAAGAGGCTTACGCGTCAGATATAACTTACGGGACCAATAACGAATTCGGTTTTGATTATCTGCGCGATAACATGGCTCCCAAGCTCGAAAACCGTGTGCAGCGCGAACTGCACTATACTATTGTGGATGAGGTGGACTCCATTTTGATTGATGAGAGCCGTACTCCTCTAATTATTTCTGCTGCTGCTGAGGACTCAACCGACAAGTACTATCATTATTCTCAGCTGATCAATCAGCTGGTTCCGAATGAGCATTATAATATTGATGAAAAAGCCAAGAGCACGACTTTGACTGAGGAAGGAATTGCAAAAATGGAGCAACTGCTTGGCGTAGAGAACATTTATACCGAGGCTGGCTTTTTGGAAGTTCATCATATTGAGCAGTCACTAAAGGCCAAGGCACTATTCCAGCGAGACAAAGATTATCTAATTAAGGATGATCAGATTGTTATTGTCGATGAGTTCACGGGCAGATTGATGCCTGGCCGGCGCTACTCGGATGGTCTGCATCAGGCTATTGAGGCCAAAGAGAACGTTGAGGTTAAGCGCGAAAGCAGGACGCTAGCCACGGTTACATTTCAGAACTTCTTTAGGCTTTATGACAAGCTTTCCGGCATGACAGGTACGGCTAAAACAGAGGAAGAGGAATTCTATAAGATTTATGGTCTGGATACGATCGTAATACCTACCAACAGGCCAATTGCCAGACTGGATTTGCCCGATTTGATCTACAAAAATTCTCGTGGCAAGTGGAATAACGTCGTAAAGGGCATCAAAGAACTCAACGAAAAGGGACAGCCTGTATTGGTCGGTACCATCAGTGTCGAGACTTCAGAAATGCTCTCTAAAATGTTTAAAGTTGCTGGTATCAAGCACGAGGTTCTTAATGCCAAACAACACGAGCGCGAGGCCGAAATTGTGGCTTTGGCAGGTCAGAAAGGTGCTGTGACCATCGCCACGAATATGGCTGGTCGAGGTACAGACATTAAGCTTGGCGAAGGCGTTAATGATCTTGGCGGACTGGCCATTATAGGAACAGAGCGTCATGATTCTCGTCGTATCGACAATCAGTTGCGTGGTCGTTCCGGACGTCAGGGTGACCCTGGTTATTCCCGGTTTTATATATCGATGGATGATGATTTGATGCGCCTTTTTGGTTCTGATCGTATTAAGAGCATGATGGATCGCCTTGGGCTTGATGACGATACGCCAATTGAGAACGCGCTCATCACTCGCAGCATAGAGTCTTCTCAAAAACGTGTAGAAGGCCATAACTTTGATATTCGAAAACACCTTTTGGAATACGATGATGTGATGAATAAGCATCGCGAAATTATTTATTCCAGGCGAATGAAGATTCTCTCATCTGAAGATATTTCGGAGGAGGTTAAGGGTATGATGGCAGATGAGGCGCATCATTTGGTCGCCTTGCATACGTCCACTGCTAATCGTGTTGACTGGGATTTAGACGGCATGGTTAGAGCTTTAAATGCTCTTATGCCTCACTCTCAGAAGAAGCTGGATGTGGCTGATTTTGAGAAAATCGAAGACACTGAGACCCTTGCCGAAAACCTGACTAATATTTTACATAGCGAATATCAGGTTAAGGAGGATTCCCTACCTGAACAACAAATGCTCAGACGTGTTGAAATGCAGGTTTCTCTTCGTGTGGTGGATGCCCTGTGGATGGAGCACATAAATCAGATGACGCATCTTCGGGAATCCGTTTCGCTTAGAGGTTACGGTCAACGAGATCCTTTGATGGAGTACAAGCAAGAGTCTTACCAGCTTTTCGCCAAGCTTCTTGCAACGATCCAACACAACATCGTCAATACCCTCTTTAAACTTCAGATCAATGCTGAGGCGCCAATTCATACGCACCAGCGACCAGCTCAAAATCTTCAAACAAATAAGGACGCCATTGAGGGAAATATCACTAGCTCTCGTATGCAGCAAGGCAATTCTGCAGCTGCCGGTTCCGCCGCTCAGAATGCCGTGGTTCAAAAAATGACTGCCAACACACCTGCTACGCCGGCTGTAAAACACGATGAGGTCGGCCGCAATGAACCTTGTCCTTGTGGAAGTGGCAAAAAATACAAGAAGTGCCACGGGTGAAGCTGAAATTTGTATAGGATGAAGGACCGATCGACGCGTGAGCGACGACCGACCTTCGGGAGGACAAGGCATCAACGCCGACTTACGTCAACGGACGCCAATACTGTCCAGGTTTTCCGGACTACGTTCGGCTTCTTCTTCGGGTTCTTCTTTTTCGCCTTCTTCACCTTCTTCGGCTTTTCGCAAACGATCACGAAGGACCAGCGCCTGTCCCACCCACCCATATCACGGGTGACATTGGCGAAGCGCTCACCCTTGTTGTTTGCGTTGAGCATGGGAACGCCTATGCCCCCGGTCTCGAGCTTCCACTTGGAGCCGAGAGCAACGACAGGGCCCGCCTTTTGCATGGTGGGGATCGCCGCGCCGATGGCGTAGAGGTCTGCCCATTTTCCTTGGCGACAGCCATCATCTTTCACCTG
>JAJDCF010000046.1 GCA_029260955.1 Patescibacteria group bacterium
CCGTTGGATAAGCGAGCGGTTGCTTTGGGCGGAGGTGGAACCCATCGTCTTGATCTGAGTGACGCAATTCTTATCAAAGACAACCACATTGCGCTTGCAAAGAATCTTAAAAGGAGCTTCAAAAGAACTATTAAAAAGGCATCCAAGGTGCGTTTTGCAGAAATCGAGCTTGAATCAGTGAGTGAAGTAAAAGATTTTCTGGAATATTATGAAAAGCTAAAAAAGCACCTGCGCGACGGAGACGGAATAGTCGTTATGCTCGACAACTTCACGCCTGGTGATATAAAAAAAGTTATAAAATCACTGACTGATGCGGGTATTTTTGTAGAAATTTCAGGTGGAATTACTGAGCGCAATATTTCGCGCTATAATATAGTTGGTGTTTCAGCTATTTCGTCTGGAGCCATAACAACGCAAGCTGGTAATCTCGATTTAAGCATGCGTGTGACGGCCGATAAATAATTTTGTTGATGGAGAATGAAGTGAACGACATGCAGGAAGAGTTTATTCCGAGGAAGAGAAGTCCTTTTTATTCGCTTGTCGCCTTAGTAACGGCGGTAGCCCTTTTTTTGTTATCAATAAATGCCTACTTCTACTTAATTCGTCCACAGCCGGTGGACATACCCAGTCTGGCAGATGTGAGCGGTTTTTTGGGAAGCGAACTTGATCAACCTTTCTCTTCTCACAGTGCTGAAGAGGTAAAACGAGTAGTTGAAGAAATTCGGGGCAATATTAAACAGGTGGCCAACTTTATTGCAGCAAAATCCTGCCGAGAGGCCGATCGAGTTTGTCAAAGTAAGGCACTTTTCTATTTTGTACGGGATGAAATCAAATATGTACCCGATGAACGCTTCCACGACCAACTCGAAAACCCGCTAACCGTACTCAAAACGGGTGGCGCCGACTGCGAAGATACCGCCGTGCTTCTGGTGGCGCTCGAAAAAGCCATTGGCAACAAGGTTCGGCTCGTTTTTGTGCCCGGCCATGCCTACGCCCAGGTCAGTATTCCTGATTACCGCAGCGAAAAATGGCTAAATTTGGAAGCTACCTGTAAATCTTGCAAATTCGGTGAATTACCAAACCAAACTGCCATGCAAAAGAAGAGTTATCACGAAATCTAATGCTTGATTATTTCTTTTTGCTGCACCTGGGTATACCCTTGTTGAGGTAGAAAATTCTGTTGCACAAGGTTTGCACAAACTTTGCACAGATCTTGCACAAGGTTTGTGCATCAGAATACATGACCCTAAAAGGCATATGCCCACCTCTCCATTTTTTGCTAATATTTGGGCATCATCGTTCAAAGATATGAAGACCCTTATTATCGACAATTACGATTCCTTTACCCATATTCTTAAGCAATATGTGGGAAAACTTGGTGGAAATCCCGAGGTTTTTTTGAATGATCAAATCTCGATCAGTCAGATCAAAAAAATGAAACCCACTCACATTATCCTATCACCCGGCCCCGGAACGGTGAATCACAAAAGGGATGTGGGTGTGATTCTTGAGGTGATCAATGCCTTTCACAAAAAGATACCCATTCTCGGTGTATGCCTGGGGCACCAGGCCATCGGAAAATACTTTGGCGCCAAGATTGTGCGAGCGCCCAAAATCATGCACGGAAAACGCTCCACCATCTTTCACGAACAAAAAGGAATCTTCCGGAACATCCATAATCCACTCGAGGTCATGCGTTATCACTCTCTAGTCCTCGATACACCTTTTTGGATGCGCTCGAGTGACATGACCGTGACTGCCTATACCTCAAATTTCCAAATCATGGCCATGGAACACAATAAATATCCGGTTTTCGGTGTGCAGTTTCACCCGGAAAGCCTTGGCACCAGAGAGGGCAGAAAACTACTCAAAAATTTTCTAAAATATTAATGAAAAATTTCGATTTAAATCAGTATTCAGAGACTTCGAAAACAGAGGGGTTTTGCATGCTCCATACAGGAGGATCGGAAGGAAAATATAGCTCTATTTTCAGTGATCCAAAAAAGACGCTCACCAGTCTGTCGGAACGGAATGATCGACAGGCTGTCCAAATTGGTTATATGGCTTATCCAAATCCAAAACTCAAAAATAGCATCCCTGATTCACGCTTCTACGAATTCAACAAATCAGCCGTCCATCGTCACAAAAAAAAGGCAAAAATTGCCACGATTGAGGCTGATTACAAAACTTCCGGAAAACTCGAGCAAAGTGTGGCCAAATCCGAGTACATTAAAAAGATTAAAAAGGTCAAAGAACTTCTGGCGGCTGGCGAAATTTACCAGCTCAACTACGCCATTCGTTTTCGGAAAAAATTCACAGGCAACTCCTATCACCTTTTTCTCAAGTTGATCGAAAGCAATCCTACCAGCTTTTCAGCGTTCCTCAATTGTGGTGGTTTTCAGATTCTCAGCAATTCTCCCGAAAGACTTTTTCGAGTAGAAAAAAATCAAATCATGACACAGCCTATCAAAGGCACGATGAGCAAGAAGGGGGGAAAAAGGGCGCTAGCAAAATTACTCGCCAGCGAAAAAGAACGAGCAGAACTCGACATGATCACCGACTTGGAACGTAATGATGTCGGTAGAATCTGTAAGTACGGCACTCTTAAGCTTACCAAAGAGCGCGAAGTCATGGAACTCACCAACCTTTATCACACTTTCTCCGAAGTCCGGGGAGATTTGCCGCGCGGCATTACGCGAGATGAAATTGTAAAAGCCATGTTTCCCGGTGGCTCCATAACCGGCTGCCCCAAAAAACGAGCCATGCAGTACATCGAAAAGCTAGAGGGCATGCCTCGCAACATCTTCACAGGCTCAATCTTTCACATAAAAGGCAACACAATGGACTCCAATATATGTATTCGTACAGCCCTCGTCCAAAACGGCTACATCGAATACTGGGCTGGTGGGGGAATCGTTGCTGATAGCGACCCGGAAGCCGAATACGCTGAATGCATGTTGAAGGCAGAAAAGTTTTTAGGTATACTGTAAACCTAAAAGGGCTTTAGCATTTAATGCCCCAAAGGGGTCGCCTAGTGAGGCTAAGGACATGATAATCTCGATCAACGGTAAAATCATCGATGAAAAAAAGGCATACATTCCCGTAACCAGCGAGGCATATCTTTTTGGTTACGCAGTTTTCGAGACTATCCGCACTTACAACAAAAAAGTCTTCCGTTTGGATGATCACTTAGCCAGGCTTTATGTTTCGGCAGACATTGTTGGCTTCAAGTCCAAATGGGATTTCAAAAAAACCTACGAAGAAGTCGTAAAAACGCTTGCACATAGTACTAAATGGAAAGAAGCTAAAATAAGAGTCATTTTGAGCAAGGAAGACCTGATCATAATGATCGATAAGCTGAAGGAGAAGCCGAAAGAGATGTACAAGAATGGAGTAAAGTGCGTTTCCTTTCACGGAAAGCGAAACTTGCCTCATGCTAAAAAGTTGGCAGATTGTTTCTCGTTTGTAGCCAAGCAATATGCTGAATCTTGCGGCGCCTACGAATCGATTTTGGTCGACGAAAGAACCTATGTCCGTGAATGCGCCTATGCCAACATCTTTTGGGTAAACGGTGGCGAACTTTACAGTACCAACAAAGAAGTTCTATTCGGAATCACCCGCGAAACAGTCGTTGAGTTGGCTGGCATATGTAATTTTGAGGGCATAAAATTTAAATCCCTACTTCACGCTGACGAAATATTTATCACCCAATCCACCAGTGGAATTTTGCCAGTTACCGAAATCAACGGCCAAAAAATTGGGAACAGCAAGCCAGGCCCTTTTACAAAATCCTTAATGAAGAAGTTTGATAAATTAGTGTGGGGGAAGGCAACACGCTAGCCACACCTCTTACAGCTCCCACATTTTTTCGCAAACTTCCTATTCAAATATTCCTTGGGAACAGGAGGCAGGCCCATCTTTTTACGAATGCCCATTCCAGTTGGCGTAATGGCTAGGCCACCCAGGGCTGTTTCACGAATCGACTCATTCATACTGGCGCTAATATTCATCATGGCTTCTACCACTTCATCCATTGGTACGTAGCTTTCTACCCCAAGCATGCTCATATCACTGGCCGATAGGGCGTTGGTCGCACCTATGGCATTTCGTTTTACACATGGCACTTCCACTAGTCCTCCAATCGGATCACAGGCAAGGCCTAGCATGTTTTTGAGAGCAAGCGCGGCGGCATTAATGCATTGCTCAGGCGTACCACCACGCATCTCGGTAACACCGGCCGCAGCCATGGCTGTACCAACACCAACTTCTGCCTGGCAGCCGGCTTTAGCTGCCGAAAAAGTTCCTCCATGTTTCAAAATTGCAATACCAATAGCCGAAGCCGTGAAAAGTGCGTTAAGCATCCTTCGTTTACTCGACTTCATGTGCTGAAAAGTGGAAAACAGCACACCTGGAACCACACCAGCTCCACCAGCCGTCGGAAAAGCTACAATTCTTCCCATGAGTGCATTCTGCTCATTGGTGGCAACCGCGTATGCCATTGCCCGAATAGCCACTTTGCTCTGAAGCATAGTGCCTGACTTCTTAATGCCCTTATAAAGCTTATTGGCAGAACCCCCAACTAAGCCATATTGTGAGCGAGTCGTTGACTTCAATCCTTTTTGAATTGCTTCCCACATAGTATTTCGCACCGCCTTCATCTTATTGCGAACATAGGGCTTGGATTTTCCGAATAACTCCATTTCGCGTTTGATGGCCACCTGAGAAATAGGTAATTTCTCCTTTTCACATAGCTCTAATAGTTCTTTGCAGTTAGCAAATTGGTATTTCATTTAAGAAGTTT
>JAJDCF010000047.1 GCA_029260955.1 Patescibacteria group bacterium
GGTTGCTCTTATGACAGAGCAAACTGACTACGCTCAGGCGTATCGAGAAGTGGTTAACAGGTATATGGGGGCAGCTGATAAGGAGCTTGTCCTTGATGAAGCTTTTGCGGTTGATAGTTCTGATTTTAGAACCTTGCTTACCAAAGTCCAGGAGTCTGGTGCTGATGTTCTCATCTTCGTTGGACAATCGCCTGTTACGGCCGGTTTTGGTGTGAAGCAGGCTAAGGAGTTAGGCTTAGATATCCAGATTTACGGTACAGATGCCATGCCTGGAACTGATTTCTTTGATGTTGCCAAGGATGCCTCAGAGGGCGTGAAGGCAGCCTATGTAGCAGAGGATCCAAATCGAGTTGGTTATGCTGAGATTAGGGCTAAGTTGCCTGAGCCTCAGTCTGCGGATGTATTCCGACTATTCGGTTATGACGCTGCTGAGATTGTTGCCATGGCAGTTGCAGAAGCAGGTTATGATGGAACAGCTATTAAGGATTATTTTTATGCAATGCCAACCTTTACTGGCGTAGCTGGCGATGTTACATTTGATGAAAATGGTGATAATCCTGCGCCTGCTGCTGTAAAAGTGGTAAAAGATGGTGAGTTTGTACTTGTTAGTGAATAATATTCATGCAGATTTTAGTTAATGGAATCATTGTTGGGGGCATTTACGCCCTGATGGCCGTTGGCTTTAATCTCATTTTCTCATCCGTTCGATTCTTTCACCTTTTATACGGAATAATCGCAGTACTGGGTATCTATCTCACGCGATTCTTCCTACTTACCTTTGAACTAAACTTCTTTGTAAGCATGCTCATTGGGGCCGGTATTTCCGGCCTTTTGGGTATGGCTGCTTGGCAATGGCTTTATAAACCGCTAATGGATCGTAAGGCATCCAGTTTGGTCATGATGGTGGTGTCTTTTGGAGCGCTCATCATCGTTCAAAATTTGATTGCGATGATTTGGAAGAATAATACTTATTCCATTTCTATCAGTGACACGATTAAAGAGGGATATCACTTTTTGGGCATTACTATCACCTTTAATCAGTTGGTTATTTTGTTTACGTCTCTGATTTTGGTCATTTTGCTGGAACTCTTTTTGAACCGAACTAAATATGGCATGGCGATTCGGGCCATTGGGGACAATGCGGAACTCACAACTATTCTAGGGCTCAAAACCAATCAGATTATTCTGATGGTTTTCTTCATTGGCACCTTCATTAGCTCTATTGCGGGAACTATGGTGGCGCTCGAAATTGGAGTCAGACCAACTTACGGACTCTTTTTGGTGCTGAAGGCCATCATCGCTTCCATCATCGGAGGTATTGGTAGTATGCGAGGAGCAATGCTTGGTGGTTTGCTACTAGGAGTGGTCGAAAATATTGGCATCTACTATTTGGGTGGCGGTTGGCAAGAGGTAACAGCCTTTCTGCTACTTACAGTTTTCTTACTATTTTTGCCTCAGGGCATGTTTAATAAAGTTCAGGTTTCAAACTAAATGGATTACTTTTTACATCTCGCCATCGTTGTTACGATCTTTTCCATCCTTGCGATGAGTCTTAACTATGTGGCGGGTTTCACAGGTATTCTTTCGCTCAGCCACGCAACATTTTATGGCATTGGGGCTTATGCAACGGCGATTTTGACCACGCAATATGGTTTTTCTTTTGTGCCATCGGTGGTGATTGGCATGGTTTTGACGGCGATCATCGCTTATGCTGCCTCTTTCCCGATTCTGAAGCTTAAAGAAGATTCCCTGGTGCTCGTTTCGTTTGGCTTTTCGATCATTATGTTCAACGTAATGCTTAATTGGACGAGTCTGACCAAGGGGCCACTTGGTATCAAGGGAATCATGGCGCCTGAGATTTTAGGAGTGAACTTTTTTAGTAAGCCCTATTTTTTTGCACTGGTTTTAGCAGTGGCGATCATTACTTACTTCTTCTTCAAGCGCATAACCAGTTCGCCTTATGGGATCATTATGAAAGGTATTCGTGAAAACCAGACGGTGGCGGCGGTGAATGGACATAATGTTCTTCGTTATCAGCGAAGTGTGTTTGTAGTTGGCGCTGTTTTTGCCGCGATTGCTGGTAGTTTTACGGCTACTTTTCTGGCTTTCATTGAGCCTAAGCTTTTTGAGCTCATGCCTTCGATGTTGATTTTGATCATGATTATTTTGGGAGGCATGGCAAGTCTGAAAGGTTCTGTTTTGGGGGCTTTTATTTTGATTCTGGTACCTGAAGCTCTTCGTTTTCTTGGGCTTCCACCTTCCATATTGGCCGAGGTTCAGCAAATGATTTATGGATTGGTTTTGATTTTAGTTATGTACTTACGCCCTCAAGGTTTGATGGGGGAATATAAGATATAAAAATGCTACAAGTTAGAGATTTAAATCTTCGGATCGGTGGCCTTAGGATTCTCAGTGATCTTTCCTTTGATATAAAGGATGGATCGATCACGGGACTCATTGGGCCTAATGGAGCAGGAAAATCTAGCTTTTATAATGCGCTTTTTAATCTTTTCCCCGCCAATAGCGGGTCCATTAAGTTTGATGGCATCGAACTCGTGGGCAAAACCTCGGATCAGATCAATCATTTGGGCATTGCTCGTACTTTTCAAGACAGCAAGCTGCTTCCTCAGATCACGGTGCTTGATAATTTGTTACTCGGGAGTAAATATTTGAACCCGGTGAACTTGCGTCGAGTGTTTTTTGGTCACAAGACTCTAAAAGAGGAGTTCAAGAATGAAAAAAAGAAGGCCATGGAGCTTTTAAGAAAGGTGGGCCTTGAAAATAAGGCTCATTCTTTGGCAAAGAATTTATCGTTTGGCCAAAGTAAACTGATTGAAATCCTAAAAATCTTTATGTACGAGAGCAAGCTGGTCTTACTTGATGAGCCATTCTCTGGTCTTTTCCCCGAAATGGTTAAGGTGATCACTGCTTTGATACGTGAGCTTGTCGCCAGCGGCAGGACGATTATGTTTGTTGAACATGATATGAGGCTGATTGCGGAAATCTGTGATCATGTGATTGTTTTGGATGCCGGAAGCAAGATTGCAGAAGGTACGTTTGAACATGTTAAATCTAAACCAGAGGTCGTTGAGGCCTACTTAGGTAATTAAATTTTTGATGACTGAGAAAATCTTACAAGTTAGGAACCTAGATGTTCACTTTGGACCAACCAAAGTGCTGCATGATGTTGATTTTGAAGTCCGAAAGGGTGAGATTTTGATTTTGATGGGGCCGAATGGTGCTGGAAAGACGGTTTTGCTCAAAACAGTATTCGGTCTTTTTGAAAAATCAGTTGGTGAAGTTGAATTTGATGGTAAAGTCATTCGTCCTACCCCAGATAAAATGGTGGAAGCTGGGATGAGCTTTGTTGGACAAGGCAAAAGAACCTTTCCCTCCATGACCATCGAGGACAATTTGAAGATGGGGGCCTTTCTTTGGACGGATAAAAAGATGATCGATAAGCGAATTGATGAACTTGTTCACTTTTTTCCGGTCTTAAAAAAGAAGTTCAAAATGCTGGCCTTTAATATGAGTGGGGGAGAGCAGCAAATCCTTTCATTGGCTCGCGCATTGATGATGAATCCTAAGTTACTCGTTCTTGATGAGCCATCTATTGGCCTTGCTCCCAAAATTGTCCAGGATGTCTTTGAGAAAATTGCTGAGGTGAATAAGTCCTTTGGTACCAGTATCGTTATTGTGGAGCACAATCTGAAGAGTCTATTGCACATTGCACACCGCGGTTACATTTTGGTAAAAGGTAAAATCGCCATGGAGGGGCCTGTGGAAGAACTGTCTGATTCGAAGACGCTTGAGAAAGTCTTTTTTGGAGAGCTTGCCTAGGGTATGATGTCTTTGGTCTGACCCCGTAGTTCAATGGATAGAACAAGGGACTCCTAAGCCTTAGATACAGGTTCGATTCCTGTCGGGGTCACCACTCATAATTGCCGATGAAAAATTCTAAACAATGTTCAGCAGAGTATGAAGGTGCCCCTGATGATAAGCGAATTTTGGATATGTTCAAAATGCCAGATCCTACTATGTGTTTTGACTGTCGCAACCAGAGGCGGTTAGCTTTTTATAATCGACGCAAGCTTTATAAGCGAAAGTGTGATCTTACTGGTGAGGATATCATTTCGGTCATGTCGCCAGATAAGCCTTTTAAAATCTATAATGTTCGTGATTGGTTTTCGGACAAATGGGATCCACTAGAATACGGAAGAGAATTTGATTTCAACCGTCCTTTTTTCGAACAGTTTCGAGAACTGATGGAAGATGTTCCGCAGATTGCCTTAGCTTTGCTTGGAGACAATATAAATAGCGATTATACGAATGATAACTACAAACTAAAGAATTGCTATCTTATATTCGATGGTGAAGAGGCGCAAGATTGCTACTACGGTGAAACTTTTATGGTGCTCAAGAACTGTATGGATTTCTTGTTATTCGTTCAGTCTGAATTATCTTACGAGGTGATGGGTGCTGGAAATTGCTATAATCTAAAGTTTTCCAGGTATTGTAATACCTGTTCAGATTCCTGGTTTTTGATGGACTGCAAAGGCTGTAAAAATTGCTTTGGTTGCGTCAATTTGTATCAGAAGGAATACCATATTTTTAATGAGCCTCACACCAAAGAGGAATATGAGAAGTTTATGGCTGAATTTGATTCTGGCAACTATGAAGCTGTGCAAAAGATGAAGAAAAAGGTGGAAGAGTTTTATAAAACTCAGCCGACGCGAGCCACTCGCTCCACGACTAATAATATCAATGTTGTTGGGGATACCATTATTAATTCAAAGGACTGTTACTATTGTTTTGAGAGTTTGAATCTACAGGATTGTCGTTATTGTACGAATGTAATTGCGGGGGCTAAGGATTGTATGGATGTACACGCATGGGGGGACAGAATGGAACGTTGTTATAATTCCTGCCTGGTTGGTGCCGGATCAATGAATGTTTTTATGAGTGCCTATTGTGCGCTGGGTGTGACTGATCTTTATTATTCTTACTGGTGCACTCGGAATGCAAAGAATTTGTTTGGATGTATTGGCCTTCGGCAAAAAGAGTATTGTATTTTGAATAAGCAATATACAAAAGGAGAATATGAAGCATTGATGCCCAAGATTATTGAGCATATGAAGAGTACGGGAGAGTGGGGCGAATTTTTCCCGCCCGAGATTTCACCTTTTGGCTATAATGAGACGATCGCTCAAGATATTTTTCCATTGGATAAGGAAGGGGTTTTGAGTAATGGGTGGCAGTGGTGTGATTTTGAGCCTGAGATTCAGGCTGAGAAAACAATTTCTGCAGATAAGCTGCCTAATGACATTAAAGATGTTCCAGATGATATCTTAAACTGGGCTATTATTTGTGAAAAGTCAGGAAAACCTTTCAAGCTAATTCCCCAGGAGCTAAATTTTTATCGTGATCATAAGCTTCCAGTTCCTCGTCGTCATCCGGACCAACGTCATTGGGATAGGATGAGTCTTAGGAATCCATATAAACTCTGGGATCGCCAATGTGACAAGTGTAAAGCTGAGGTAAAAAGTTCTTGTTCTCCAGAAAGACCAGAAATTATATATTGCGAGCAGTGCTATTTAAAGGAGGTTTATTGATGCCAAATTGTAAACAGTGTCATAGTGGTTTTGAGATTACCGATTCCGATCGGCAGTTTTATGAGAAACTAGATGTCCCCGATCCCACGATGTGTCCGGATTGTCGTATGCAACGCAGGCTTACTTTCAGAAACTTTTTCAATCTTTATCACCGTAAATGTGATCTGACGGGTAAGCGGATTCTTTCTATGTACGACCAGGGCACTACGTTTCCGGTTTTTGATTTGCATGAGTGGTGGACAGATAAATGGGATCCTCTCGATTATGGTTTAGAGGTGGATTTTTCTAAATCTGTCTTTGATCAGCTTAAAACTCTTCACGATACAGTGCCACGTATGGGGATTATGAATCAACAATGTGAGAACACTGATTACTGTAATCTGTCTCTTAATAGTCGTAATTCTTATTTGGTCTTTGGGAATGTAGAGAACGAAGACTGCTGCTATGGACATGTTGTTTGGAGGTCAAAGAATTGTTTTGACTGTTTATACGTTGAACAGTCCGATTTTTGTTACGAATGTGTGGATTGTTTTCGCTGTAACAATCTTTCTTTTTCTCAAAATTGCGAAAACTGCTCTGATTCCAAATTTCTGGTCGATTGTGTGAGTTGCCGAGATTGCTTTGGATGTGTAGGCCTCAAAAATAAGCAATATTACATCTTCAATGAGTCATATTCAAAGGAAGAATATGAGCAAAAGATGAAGGAGCTTAATTGTGGTGACAGGGCGGTAGTCAATTCCGTAAAAAATCGGTTGGCTGAACTTGTTGATGGTCACAAGGTTAAGAGTTTCCATGGTTTTAATTGCGAAAATGTAACAGGGGATTACCTATACAACTGTAAAAATGTTTTTGATAGCTATGATGTTAAGAATAGTGAGGATGTCCGCTATTGTACTACTGTAGGGAGTTTTAAAGATGCCTATGACTGCAATTACAGTCCTGGTACGGTCGAGTTGAGTTATAATTGTGTGGCGGTGATTGGTTTTCAACTTCGCAATTGTCATACTTGTGTTTATGGCTCTAATTTGGATTACTCGGATCATTGCTTTAACTGCAAAGATTGCTTTGGTTGCGTTGGACTCAAAAGCAAGCAGTACTGTATTTTTAATAAGCAGTATTCAAAGGAGGAATACGAAAAGTTAGTTCCTAAGATCATTGAGTACATGAAATCGACTGGTGAGTGGGGTGAATTTTTTCCTGCAGACTTCAGTCCCTTTGCTTATAACGAGACTATGGCCAATGATTATTGTACTTTGAGTAAAGAAGAAGCTGTTCGCCTGGGTTGGCGATGGAAAGATATGCAGATACAGAATAATAATAAGAAGTCTGAATACACTATTCCAAATAATATAAAGGATGTTGGCGATGACATATTGAAGCAGATTCTTGAATGCGAAAAATCCGGCAAACCCTACAAGATCATTCCTCAGGAACTTACTTTTTATCGTCAGCAAAATCTACCTATTCCACGCTTATGTCCTGATCAACGTCATGCGGATCGTATGGCCCTGAGAAATCCTCGTCATTTATTGGATCGTAAGTGTGCCAAATGCAAAAAGAACATAAAAACCACCTATTCTCCCGATAGGCCTGAGGTAGTATACTGTGAGCAGTGTTATTTAAAAGAGGTCTATTAATGAAGGAATGTCTAAAGTGTAAATCATCGTTTGATGTTACGGATGAAGATCGGAAGTTTTACAAGAACTTTGATCTACCAGATCCGGAATCTTGCCCTCCGTGTCGCAATCAACAACGTTCTTCATGGCGGAATGAGCGAGAACTATATCAACGTAGATGTGATCTAAGTGGTAAGCAGATCATCTCTATCTATTCCCCTGACAAACCCTTCCCTGTATACGCGCAGGAGGAGTATTGGGGTGATCAGTGGGATGCGTTGGATTACGGAATGGATGTAGATTTGGATAAGCCTTTCTTTCCGCAGTTTGCTGAGCTTATGAACCGTGTTCCGCGTTTGGCCATTATTAACAAGCAAACTGAGAATAGCGAATATTCAAATTATTCTTTTGCCAACAAAAATTGCTACCTTACCTTTGGTTGTCACTACGAGGAGGATTGTATGTACGGACACTATTCTACAAAGAACAAAAACTGTGCAGATTATCTCTGGCTATATGGCAGTGAACTTTGTTACGAGTGCATCTATTCAAAAAACTGCAATCGTTCTGTTTTTTTGGATCATTGTGAGAATGTCTCGGAATCCTACTTCTCGGTTGATCTTAAGAATTGCAAGAACTGCATCTTTTCATCCAACTTAAGAAATAAGCAGTATTACATTCTTAATAAGCCTCACACCAAAGAGGAGTATTACAAAAAGCTTGAGTCTTTTGCTTTTGATGGATACAAACGTTTTGAGGAGGCTAAGCAATTCTTTTTATCTGATTTTCGTAAACGTTTTCCTTTTCGTGATGTTTATCAAACGAATTGTGAAAATTGTGAAGGAGGGACTCATGAAAACTCGAAGAATCTTCGTTATTCTTTCGATTGTACGGGCTGCGAAGACTCTGCCTATGGTTTTCAGATGGATGAAACCTATAATTCTTTAGATAATACGTGCTCTGGTTATGATCGTTTGGATTTTTGCTATCAAACGATTGGAGTGAATGGAGGAAATAACTTAAATGTTTGCGATTCTTGTTGGCACAATAGTGATTTAAATTATTGTAGTCTTTGTTTTTCTTCCAAGAATTTATTCGGTTGTATTTCTTTAAAGCGAAAGGAATATTGCATCTTAAACAAACAGTATTCTAAAGAGGAATATGAAAAACTTGTGCCAAAAATCATTGAAAGTATGAAGCGTCATGGCGAATGGGGGAAGTTTTTTCCAACAGCTATCTCACCCTTTGGGTACAACGAGACAATTGCCTCTACAAATTACCCCCTTGATGAAGAAGGGGCTTTGGCGCGAGGGTGGAAGTGGAATAAGGAAGAAAGTGCAACCTCTTACAAGGGGCCTGCCTATGAGATTCCTGATAATGTTAAGAATGTAAAAGATGATATTTGTAAGCGGATTGTGATTTGTGAGGTATCTGGAAAGCCCTATAAGGTCATTCCACAAGAGCTCAACTTCTATCGTAAGCTAGGTGTTCCTGTACCCAGACGTAGCCCCCTTCAGCGTCATATGGATCGCTTATCACTTCGTAATCCTTTTGAATTCTTTGACCGCAACTGCTCTAAATGTCAGGTAGCAATAAAAACATCCTATTCATCCGACAGGCCAGAGAAGATTTACTGTGAAGCTTGTTATTTAAAGGAGGTCTATTAATGAAGGAATGTTTAAAGTGCAAATCATCGTTTGAGGTTACGGATGAAGACCGGAAGTTTTACGATAAAGTTAGTCCAACTTTTGCGGGAAGAAAATTTCAGATTCCAGAGCCAACTTTGTGCCCGCCGTGTCGGGAGCAATTGCGTCTTACGTGGAAAAATGAACACAGCTTGTATAAACGTACCTGTGATTTATGTAAAAAGTTGGTTGTTTCAGTTTTTTCTGTCGACAAACCTTACACGGTTTATTGTCGTGAATGTTGGTGGAGTGATAAATGGAATCCATTGGATTATGGTCAGGAATATGATCCAAATCGACCCTTTTTTGACCAATTCAAAGAGCTTCTTATTAAGGTGCCTAAGCTTGCCACATTTCAGAATAATAATGGGGAGAATTGTGAATACACCACTAGTGCGGGATTCAATCGAAATTGCTATCTAATTTCTTCTGCTGCCTACAACGAGGATTGTTATTATGGAATCTTCATGCCTAGGAATAAAGATTGTGTGGACAACACTCATGTGATGGATTCTGAGCATTTATATGAGTGTGTGGATTGTGACAGGAGTTACAATTTGGCCTATTGTCAAAATGCTAAAGACTCAAGTGATTCCAAGTTTTTGTATGATTGTCATGGTGCGCGGAACTGCTTCTTTTCTTATGGACTTCGAAATAAATCATACGTATTTCGTAACGAACAGCTTAGTAAAGAAGAGTATGAAAAAAGATTGTCGGAAATTGATTTTACTTCTCATAAAACCGTTGAGGTACTTAAGGCTGAATTTAGGGAATTTGTTAAGAATTATCCACGTTTATACTACGAAGGTCAGAACAATGAACATGTGGTGGCTAGCGATCATATTTTCAATTCCAAAAATGCCTCCCATTGCTTTGATTGCAACAATTTAGAGGATTGCAAATTTTGCGGTTGGTATAATGATTCGAAGGATAGCTATGATGTTTATGCCTTTGGCTATGGAAATGAAAAATGCTACAACTCTTTGGAAGTGGGTACCAATGCAAATAGTATTCTCATGAGTATTTCGAGTTGGGATAATGTTAGTGAGTTGCTTTATTGTTATTCATGTTATGTCACGCAGAATTCATTTGGCTGTTCAAGCATTCATCATAAAAAGTATTGCATTCTAAATAAGCAGTACTCTCCAGAAGATTATGAGAAAAAGGTCGCTGAAATTATTGAGAATATGCAGCGGAGGCGGGAGTGGGGTGAATTTCCTCCTGCTGAATTTGCCCATTTTGGCTATAACGAAACAATGGCTCATGATTTTTATCCTATAAGCCGTGAAGAGGCAATTGCGAATGGCTGGAAGTGGCGAGATGCAGAAGATGAACCGCCAAAGGCAGATAAGGTCATTCCAGCCTCAAATCTACCAGACCGAACTGATGACATTCCCGATGATGTGCTCAATTGGGCACTTAAATGTGAGGCAACTGGTCGGTTATTCAAATTAATTCCCCAGGAGCTTAAGTTTTATC
>JAJDCF010000048.1 GCA_029260955.1 Patescibacteria group bacterium
TCCGCACTGGCCTCCAAGGCAACTGGCTATCCACTGGCCTACATCGCCGCCAAACTGGGTCTTGGCTACAACCTTCCCGAAATCAAGAATAACGTGACCGGTAAAACCTCTGCCTGTTTTGAGCCAGCCCTGGATTACGTGGCTCTCAAGATTCCTCGTTGGGACCTGAACAAATTCCGTAAAGTGTCTGATGAGATTTCGACGGAAATGAAATCCGTTGGTGAAGTCATGGCCCTGGGTAGAAACTTCGAAGAAGTCATCCAGAAAGGCCTGCGAATGATCCAAATAGGCGCTTACGGACTCACCAATCACCCCTTTGAGTTCAAGGACATTAAAGAGGGGGTTTCCACGCCTACACCTCGCCGCATCTTCGCTCTAGCCGAATCTTTTGGTAAGGGTTATGACGTCAAAAAGCTCAACAAACTGACTGGTGTTGACCCATGGTTCCTTTCCAAAATAGAAAACATAGCCAAACTGGACAAAGGCATGAAGCGAAAGAAGTCCTTGGACAAAATCAGTCCCGCGGACATGAAAACTTACAAGCGGGCTGGCTTTTCTGATCGTCAGATTGCCGACAATGTGAAGACCGATGAGATGAAAGTAAGAATGCAGCGTAAAAAGCTAGGCATCATTCCTGTCGTCAAACAAATCGATACCCTCGCCGCCGAGTTCCCGGCCAAAACCAATTATCTGTACATGACCTATTGGGGCGATAAGAACGACGTGGACTTCAAAAAAGGTAAGAAAAAGCGTGCAGTGGTGCTGGGCTCCGGCCCATACTGCATCGGTTCTTCGGTAGAATTCGACTGGTGCTGTGTAAATGCTGTCAAAACCCTTCACAAATCGGGTTACGAGTCCATCATGATCAACTACAACCCCGAAACAGTCAGCACCGACTACGACGAGTGTGACAAGCTTTATTTTGACGAACTCAGTTTGGAACGTGTGCTGGATATTCACGACAACGAAAAGCCCGACGGAACTTTTATTTCGATGGGAGGACAGATTCCGAACAACTTAGCTCTAAAATTGGATCGTGAAGGGGTTAAAATTATGGGAACCAAGGTAAAAAACATCGATCGCGCCGAAAGCCGTGACAAATTCTCGGCCCTTCTCGACGAGCTTAAAGTCGACCAGCCGCTTTGGAAGGCCTTCACCAAGATTTCAGACGCTTACAAGTTTGCAGAAAAGGTCGGTTACCCCGTGCTCGTCCGCCCAAGCTATGTTTTGAGTGGGGCAGCCATGCGTGTGGCTCACACTCATGCCGAGCTCGAGAACTTTTTAGGCAAAGCCGTCAAAGTAAATACCGAAGCCCCCGTGGTCATCAGTAAATTCGAAGTTGGTGCACGCGAAATCGAGCTGGATGCCGTGGCTGACAAAGGAAAAGTTTTGATTTACGCCATTTCTGAACATGTGGAAGACGCCGGAGTACACTCGGGTGATGCGACCATTGTATTACCACCCCAAAAAACATATCTCGAGACCTTGAGGCGAGTGAAGAAGATCGGAAAAAAGATCGCCAAAGGCTTGGAAATCACTGGGCCTTTCAACATGCAGTTTTTGGCTAGAAATAACGAGATAAAGGTAATCGAATGTAACCTTCGTTCGTCCCGTAGCTTCCCATTTGTATCAAAAGTTACAGGTTACAACTTCATCGACATTGCTACCAAAGCCATGCTCGGTAAATCAGATAAAAAGAAGCGTTACCAGACCGTTGACCTTGATTATGTCGGCGTAAAATTCCCACAATTCTCCTTCCCGCGGCTCAAGGGAGCCGACCCGGTACTGGGTGTCGAAATGGCCAGTACAGGTGAAGTGGCTTGTTTTGGAAACGACCTGGAAGCCGCCTTCCTAAAATCCTATCTGGCAGTTGGCCACAAGATTCCCAGGAAGAATGGGGGAGTATTACTTTCTATTGGAAAGATGAAGGATAAAATCAGCATGCTTGGTACGTGTAGAAGGATGCAGGAAATGGGCCTTGCGCTTTACGCCACCAAAAACACAGCCAGCTTCCTCAAAGACAACGGCGTAAAAGTGACCATGCTCCACAAAGTTTCCACCAAGAAAACACCCAACATTTCTGATCACGTAATGGGCGGCAAAATCGATCTGGCCATCGTCATTCCCACCAAATACGCCCACGATGAACTCACTGACGGCTATCGAATTCGCCGAATGTGTGTCGACAAGCATATTCCGCTATTTACCAACGTTCAGTTTACAAAAGCCATGATCCGTTCCATGGCGAAGTACAAAATTGAAGATCTGGATATTAAGGATTGGAGTGAATATAGGAATTAACTCGGTTCACTGGTACCAATATTTAGTCTAAACCTGAGGTCTTCTATTAAGGTCTCTGGGAAGCCTTGCCGTCTCAATTCGTCCAAGCGAGCATCAAGATCCTGTACGATAATATTGGGATCACCAAGAATGGCAGCAAGTGCCTCTCTGTCATTCAATCTGGATTCTTGTGGCTTATACTTTGACTTCTTTATCATTGGAAAACTTCTACACATAGAATTTCACGTTAAATAGGAGAATATTTATACCACTTAAGCCAAGCTTAGCCAAGTAATTCCTTCACGGCTGCATTCACCATACCCCCATCAGCCTGGCCTTTGACTTTGCCCATAACAGCGCCCATAACCTTGCCAAAATCGGCAGGACCTGCGCTCATTTGATCGATGGTTTCCTGCACAATCTTCTTCACTTCATCCTCACCCATTTGTTCAGGCATGTATTTTTCAAAATAGGCTATCTCACCTAGTTCTTTCTGGGCAGCCTCGGTATTTCCGCCTTTGGTAAAACCGTCCGCGGCTTCTTTGCGTTGCTTAACGGATCTTTTTAGGATATCCAAAACAACATCATCAGTAGCTACTTTATCGGCACCACTGACCTCGTATTTCATAATATCCGCCTTCAGCATTCGCAAGGTATCCAGTTCGGGTGCACGCGCCTTCATAGCGGCTGTCATGTCGGCAATAATTTGATCTTTAAGCATTTGTATTCCTAGTTAGGCTACATGACCTATTATACATACTTTTTTAATACAAACTACAACTCATACTCATCTGGATCAGGTTCCAACTGGGGTGGATTTTGCCCTTTGATTAAAGCTATTACTACACCTCGATAATACTTTGTATCATATGCCCCCTCCTCAAGTGGATGTACAGTATTATGATCCTTAAGGTAAATCCCTACAAGATACTCCCTTTCTTCCTCGCTTAAAGTTTGGAGTGTGCCGACTATTGCGGGTGAAAAATCTGTCCAATATGTGAGCATAGAATAGGCATCATCCCACTGTCCTGCGCTTATTAGCTGACGGAAAGTTTCGATCCATTGATCTCCAAAATCGATATCAGTATGACGCTTGCTAAGTTCGCTCGCCTCCTCAACACCCTCTATGAAATTTTGCGAAAGTTGAGCTGCTGTCAGGCTCCTTAAAAGTTTTTCTCTTGTAGGGGCATCAGCTTTACTCGCAGTACCTTCAATGTCCCCCGCAAGATATTCGGTAATAACATGCTTTAGCAGGAGTTTGTCAGGGGCTTCATTATTTTCAAGTGCTGCCAGCAAACGCAAAAAATTACCTTCATGCATCTTCTGTGCCTCTTCTTCTATATTTTGATTCTGCCATGGCGATTCGACTGAATCAGCAATTTTTTTTCTTAAAGCCATTATTTCTCGAGCACGTTCTTGAGCCTTCTCTGGAAGCCGGCTAATCACATCTTCATTTGGAGTTGTTTTGCTTTCGAAAGCTGCTTTAATTTTAGTGGCATCATCAGAGGCTTCAAATTCTTCAAGAAGCTGACCAAATCTTTCAATATCGGGGTGCATAGCGTGGTAAATCAAAAATACAAGGGAATAATAGTACTAGTATTCTCAGATTTAGTCAACTCAATTAGCGATATATTTTACACCTTAGGTTGGCTCCCGAACCTCTCAGTTTCATGGCTTTTTCAAGTCTATCATAAGCACTAATGTAGGCCGCTTCACGCATTGAGCACTTATATTCCTTTTGGAATTTGTTCACTCTGGCAAAAGACTCCTGCATTATTCTTTTAAGCTTAACTTTAACCTCCTCCAGTGGCCAATAGTAAGACTGTTGGTTTTGAAGCCATTCAAAGTAAGAAACCGTCACTCCACCGGCATTAGCCAGAATATCGGGAATAATAACCACTCCTTTTTTATTCAAATACTCATCCGCCTCAAAGCTGGTGGGGCCATTAGCTAGTTCTAAAAGTATGTCAGCCTTTATGTGCTTCATGTTTTCCTCAATAACCTGATTTTCCATGGCGGCCAGCACCAAAATATCGCAAGGTTGCTCCAGAATCTCATGTGGCTTAAGGCATTTGCCCTCATTACATTCAGTTACAGAGCCCTTAGTTTTTTTGTCTTTGATCACTTGTTGTACATCTAGGCCTTCAGCATTATAAAGACCACCCCGCGAATCACTCACGCCCACAATGGTAAATCCAAGGCCGTGCAAAATATCTGCCGCGTGCATTCCAGCATTCCCAAAGCCCTGTACGATCACTTTGTAATCTTTCTTCCTATCCTTTTCATCCAAGGTATTCAGATAGTCTTGTAAGACATACACACCGCCCTGAGCGGTTGCTGAATCTCTTCCAAGTGATCCTCCAACTTCAATTGGCTTACCGGTAACCACACCAGGTTGATACTTATTAACAAGTCGTGAGTACTCATCCATAAACCACGCCATAATCTGAGAATTGGTGTACATATCAGGCGCAGGAATATCGTGTTCAGGGCCAACGATCTGGTAAACCGCCTGAACATATTTGCGAGTGAGTCTTTCTAGCTCACCCTGGCTCATTTCCTTGGCATTACATTTTATGCCGCCCTTGGCACCACCGTAAGGAATGCCAACAACCGCACACTTAAAACTCATTTCGGTCGCTAGTGCCTTGATTTCATCCAGGCATACATCGGGCAAATATCTAAAGCCTCCTTTAAAAGGTCCACGAAGTTCAGAATGTTGAATGCGATAGCCCTCAAAAACTTTCAGACTCCCATCATCCATTCGCACCGGTACCGATACAATCAGCGTTTTTTGCGGATGAGAAAGAGTCTCCAGAACTTCCGAATCGAGTTTCATGATCTTAGCAGACTTTTGCATGTTGCTAAGCGTGTTTTTGTAAAAATCCATCATAATTATTCATTAATTATCAAAAACACATTACAGTCTGCGGCGGAATTTGGAAAGATTAGCTGGTAGTAATTGCTACCTACTACGCAACCATATGCCGCGAAATCATCTCGTTAATCCTGGTTGTAACCTCGTAGTTAATTGTCTGAGAATTAGCCGCCATGTCTTCGGCCGAAATTCGTTCCTTGCCCTGTTTGCCAATAAGCACCACCTCATCCTCCAGTTTCACTCCGGGAATATGCGAGACGTCTACCATAATCATATTCATACACACACGGCCAATGACCGGCGCCTTTTTGCCACGAATTAGTACATGGCCCTTATTGCTGAGCAAGCGAACATAACCATCGTAATAACCAATAGGTAATACGGCAATACGGCCTTTCTTGGGCATTTCATGAGTACATCCGTAACCGACAAGCGCACCTTTATCAACTTCCTTTACCTGCGCCACCACGGTCTTCCAGCTTAAGGCAGGGGATAGCTCGATGTTGATTCCAGCATGCTCCGCCGCTTTCAAAGTCTTTTCACTGGGCCAAAGGCCATAAGCTCCAATTCCAACGCGCACAAAGTTAAAGTGAGCCTCCGGAAGCAAAATAGCAGCCGCCGTGTTGGAACAATGCCGATAGTGTGGAGCATGACCATCCTCTTCTAGCATTCGATAGGCTTTTTTGAACTGTTTCAGTTGGTACAGAGCATATTTGTGAGTAATGCGGTCCTCCAGATTCGCAAAATGGGTCGAAAGCCCCGCCATCCTCAAATTCTTATGCTTCTTAAATTCTTTGAGAACCTTTGGCAAGTCCTCAAATTTGACTCCCTGGCGATGATTTCCTGTCTCGATTTTAAGATGTAGATTCGCCTTCTTGCCAATTTTGCCAAGTTTACGAATGGTCTCCAAGTTGTAAACCGTCAGATCACACTTAAGATTTATCGCTTTTTCAAGCTCATCCAGGGCAGTATAGCCAATAATAAGAATCGGGGCCTTAATGTCATTCATCCTCAAGACCTCGGCTTCGTAAAGAGCATTCACACACAAAAAATCGGCTCCAGCCTCTAGTAGAAACTTCGAGGTTTCAACGAGCCCATGCCCATAAGCATTGGCTTTGACCGCGGGGGCAAGCTTAACATCCTTCCCGACCAGCTTGCGGAAAGTTTTGATGTTGGCCGTAAGAGCCTTTTTAGAGATTTCAACCCAAGTCAGCTCCATTGTAACTATTTAGAGGCGATGGCAGTGTCTCCTCTTACAAAAAGAGGCTGATCAGCTTTGACCATCTTGCGTATCTTGGGGTCATTCTGAAGAGCCTGAAGGGACTTAATTTGAGCGATCTGCATGTCCCAAACTTCGTTTTCGGTAATGAGTTGAGACCGTTTAAGCTCAAGGGTTTTAAGGGCGTAGCCCTTAGTAGCATTGCGATTGGCGTGAGCCAGATACACAAGGCTAATTATTGCGACGAGTATAATCGTGAAGAAAGTCAGAGACGTCACACCAAATTCAATTTTCTGAGACAAAGTCCGTTTACGCACGTTCTCGGAATATTTACTATCAATAAATAATGCTGAAGACATGTATTTGTGTGTTTGTGATGGGGAATTGAGGTTGATCATAAACGCTCTGCAGCCCTCAGTTTCGCACTACGCGAGCGAGGGTTGTGAGAAACCTCAATACCATCGGGTATTATAGGCTTTCTCGTTAAGATATAAAGCTTTTTCTGGAAATTACATTGACAGATTGGCAATTCCTTGGGGCAAATACAGTTCCGGGTTTGGTCCCGAAAGAAGTTTTTAACAATGCGATCTTCGAGGGAATGGTAAGAAATAACGACCAAACGGCCCCCTTTCTTCAGCAACTTTAGGGCTTGTTCAAGTACTTTCTCAAGAACTTCAAGCTCTCGGTTTACATAAATCCGTAAGGCCTGAAAAGTTTGCGTGGCCGGGTGAATCTTGGATTTACCTTTGAGCGCCTTGCCGATTACCTCGGCGAGCTGAGTGGTGGTCTGAATGCGAGATTTTTTTCGAGCTTGCACAATGACTCTGGCAATCAGGCGGCTTTTTCGCTCATCGCCGTAATGGAAGATAATATCGGCCAAATCCTTTTCGGAAGTCGAGTTCACAACCATTTCGGCCGTGAGTTTCTGACGCTTGTCGAATCTCATGTCCAGCGGGCCTTCCTTTTGAAAAGAAAAACCTCGCTCTGGATCATCAATATGTGGAGAAGAAAGTCCTAGATCTAGCAAAATGGCATTCGGTTCATAGCTATGCTTAGCTGCCTGCTCCGCTAGGTGCTCAAAGTTATCGTGAACAAAGGTGACCTGCTTTTCATATTTCTTCAGTCTCTTTTTGGCCTCTTCTAGGTTCCGTTCATCCTGATCAAAGGCCATCAATTTTCCCTTGGGTCCGATTTTCTTCAAAATCTCCAGGCTATGTCCGCCTAGACCAAGGGTTCCATCGATCACATGTTTATTTGCCTCAAGATTTAAAAGATCAAGCGTTTCGGAAAGTAGTACGGGAATATGGGTTTGTTCAGTCATAAGTCAGAAGTCTAAAACACAAAAAGACGCTACTTAGAGGGGTAACGCCGTTTGAAAATGTTTGAAAAAGGGGCTAAAAACCATGTTTTATTTTGTGTTTTTGATCGCTCGTTTTTGTTTTACATACTCAATTTAGAGTGTATACAAATTTTGGTCAATAACAAATTTTGTGTTCAAGCCTTTTTAGAGTTAATTAGGGTTGACATAATTATAAGAATATGGTATTGTAGCTCTACTGTCTGATCATTCAAAACACAGGAAATCGCTGAGGACACCAGTGTCCCGAGAGCTTCTATTCTGGAAGTTCAGGACCTGACATTGATTCCCCTCAGCGCTTTAGCGCTGGTGGCCACCAAACCCATCACCGACCGACAACCGAAACACGGAGTGTACTACACCATGAAGACCCAACGAATGAACATCGCCCGCACCGCCGTCACCCTCTTCCTCTCCACCTGCTTCGCCTTCACCGTCGCCACCGGCCTCTCCGCCTGCGTCGTGCAGACCGAGACCACCGACGACTTCGACACCCCAACCAACACGGTCGAAGCCCCCGGCAGCTCGCACCACGAAATCGGCATGGCTGTCGACATCGACAACCTCGTCTGCCCCACGTACGTGGACGGCAGCTGCATGCGCACGGTCGATGGCAGCATCTGCTGGCTTCACCCCACCGCTGCCGAAACCTTCACCGAGCTCAACGAGTCCATGGTGAACGACGGCAACGACGAGTTCGGAGCTTTCGAGTACTGCCACCGCGACGCGGACGAGCAGCAGGAGATCTTCGACGCCATCGAGTGCGAAGGGAACGACAACTGCGTCGCAGTCGAGCCCATGGTCATCGCCGCCAAGCCGGCTCCCAAGGCCGATCTCGAGGTGGGCTTGGACCACTACGGCGCGACCTTCACCGTCGTCAACCAGTACCTCGACGTCATCATCAAGGACGCGCTCGTGGGCGACTGCCCCGTGCGAGAGTCGAACAGCTACAACGTGTGCGTGCTCAGCCTCCCGGTTGGTACCTACATCATCAAGTTCGGCTCCGTCGACGGCTACGAGAGCCCGGATGACGTCATCGTCGAGGTCACCGAGGACGGCAAAGCCGCCACCTACGGCAGCTACGCCGAGGAGGTCACCGCCGCCGAGTAGCGCAACGAGGGGAATCATGCAGGCCGGATCCGTCGCCAACAAGCGACGCCCGGCCTGCCCCTACTAAATATATAATTTGATCTTACAAAACACAGGAAA
>JAJDCF010000049.1 GCA_029260955.1 Patescibacteria group bacterium
AAGGCTAAGAACAATAGTGTTAATTCGGTCCGACACATCCATCATCATCAAAACACTCGCCACAATAATCATAAGCTCCAAAAGAATAAAGAAAGCGAAGCCACCTGCAAAAAAGTAATTCAGAGTTGCATATCCGAGCATAAGTAGCGCGCCAATGGCAAAAAGCCAGTCCTTGGTTGAGTCGATTGACCTACCTTTTTCTTCGGGCCAGGCGGCACCCACAACAAGGGTTAACGCTCCAGTTAAACCCGTCAAAATAACATAATTCATTTTTCTATGATTAGTGAGTATCTACAAAGGCTACAGAAAGGCGAAGTACCAATCCATAATGCTTTGCCCCCAAAACATGGCCACATAAGTTCCTAAAAGAAGGAAGGGTGCAAATGGGATTTGGGTGCGTCTGCTGAATTTTTTAAACACAAGTCCTACAATGCTGTAGATCGATCCGAACAAATAGCCAAAAAATAGGCCGGCAAGCACCATCGGATAACCTAGCAAAGCTCCCATCAGGGCGCCAATTCGAATGTCTCCTCCACCAAGCCAGCGGCCACCAGAGCCAAAATGCAAAATGCTAAAAAAGATCACTGGAATAGCGATTCCGATTGCCAGATTGACTGGGGTAATCATGCCATTTAACAGTACAAACAAGATTGAAATGAAAATAGCTGGAAGTGAAATCTGATCAGGAATTTCTTTAAATAGAAAATCGTAAAATGCAAGGACGATAAATACAAAAGCTATAAAAAGATGAAAGACAGCCTGCGAAACATCACCCGTGCCAATTAAGGTAACTGTCAAAAAGAATATAGCTGCCATACTCAGTTCCAAAAGCGGATAGCGGAAGGCTATGGGCTGCTTACAAAAATGACATTTAAATTTATTTAGCAAATAGCTAAACACAGGAATAAGGTCCCTGGTACGTAGCTTATTGGCGCATCTAGGGCAGAAAGATCTGCCGCCAAAAATCCCCTTCTGCTGAGTATGCAGACGGTGAATAATGACGCTAGCAAAACTGCCCAAAGCCAAACCGACGAGAGTGATAAAAATATAAATCATCGCCACTAAGCATACATGATAATTGGAATAATCATAGGCTCTCTTCGTAGGCGCTTGCGGATGAAGTTAGAAATATTACGTTCTAATTCCTTCTTCAAATCTTTAAGTCCGATTTTGCGATTTTGCTGAGTGATTTGATCAAAAGACTTACGGGCAACCTGCTTAACTTCATTGGCAATTTCTTCAGACTCCTTTAAGTACAAGAAGCCTCGCGAAAGAATGTCTGGCTCACTAATGAGCCTCTTAGATTCTTCGTAGGCGTGAAAAAGCATTACTACAATACCGTCTTCCGACATGATTTTTCGATCCTGAATTACGCGTGATCCGATGTCTCCAAATCCAAGGCCATCCACTAGAATATCGTTGGCAGGAACCTTCTCTTTGGACTTTCGGATGCCTTGCTTGCTAACTTCTAGCACGTCTCCATTGTTATCCAAGCAGGTAGCCAGCATACGCGGATCAGCTACGGTTTTAATCATTTCGATGTGACCTCTACGCATGTAAAGTTCACCGTGAATAGGTACGTAACATTTAGGCTTAATCAGAGCGTACATAAGCTTCAATTCCTCCTGATGAGCGTGACCGGATACGTGAATATCCATGTCATTATTCGTAATAACTTTGGCTCCTTGGGCATACAAGTTATTGATGACATTTACTACCGCTAACTCGTTGCCCGGAATTGGGCTGGCAGAAATTACGACCGTATCACCTTCACGGATTTTAATCTGTGAGTGCTCACCGATAGACATTCTTGTAAGAGCGCTCAAAGTTTCACCCTGAGCCCCAGTCGTCAGAATAAGTACCTGACTAGGCGGCAGGGAATTGGCTTGAGCATTGAGCTTGCGCACCGTTCCTTTGGGGTAAGTTGAGTAACCGAGTTCTTCAGAAAGCTGGACATTATTTATCATTGAACGGCCTGACAAAAATACTTTTCTATTGTTTTTGGCCGCAAAATTGACGATTTGATTTATGCGCCCGATCAAAGAAGAGAAGGACGCAATAATAAGACGTCCCTTAGTTTTTTCAATGATGTCTTCCAGTGTTTTAGCAACTTCAGCTTCAGATTTACAGAAGCCGGGTCTAAGAGCATTGGTACTATCAACCATCAGCACATCAATGCCTTTTTTACCAATTTCTGCAATACGCTGAAAGTCGGTTGGCTTGTCGATAGCCGGTGAATGATCAAATTTGAAATCCCCAGTATGAACAATATTGCCTACTGGCGTACCCAAATAAACTCCCATGCTATTTGGGATGCTGTGATTGACCCTAAAAAACTCAATATCAAAGGCACCCAATTTCAATTTACTGGTTTCGTTTACTAAATTAAGCTTTGCCGATTTATCTAGGGCAAACTCCTTCAGTCGGTTCTTGATGAGTCCTAAAGCCAGTTTATTGGTATAAATTGGCGGATTGCCAAGTTTAGGGAGTACATATTGAATAGCCCCTATGTGATCCAGGTGGCCATGAGTAAATAGGATTCCCCGAATTTTCTTTTTCCTGGCTTCCAGGTAAGAAATATCTGGAACGATGAAGTCAACACCGAGCATGTCAGGTCCTGCAAAGGACATACCAGCATCGATAATGACAATATCATCACCATATTCTAGGGCCATAATATTCTTCCCCACTTCTTCCAGGCCACCTAGTGGGATGATGCGGAGCTTTTTACCTCCAAAATGTTTTCCTCCTGATTTCCCCTCTACGTGAGAGGGTTTATTGTGGTGAGTTGGTCTCGCATTTTTTGTACCTTTTTTCTTGCGGAACCATCCACGTTTCTTATTTTCTTCCATATAATTTTTTAAATTCTATATTAAATTCTATTTAGAGCAACTTATCATTTTTGTCTTTTCGAACTTTAACCAATTATAGCACTTATAAAATAAAATAGCAATTCGTTTTCCCGATGTACCCTCTAGAAATGACTTAAACAACCCAGATTATTAGTTTAACAATTTCGCCTTCGCCTTTATTTCCTCTATGACATCTAAAGGAATGCCATATTCCAGATCCATCTCTTTGGGATTATTTTTTGACTTCTCATGTGAATTATTTCTTGACTCAGCTTGTTCCAAATTATGGAACCACATTCGAACCAAGTGCCTAAAGAATTCACTGCGCGAAGAAAAGCTTGTATCAAAAAGCATTTCATTAATTTCGCGAATCATTTGTTTAGGCAAGGTGACAGATATCACTTTTAACATATATTAGTGGGCTAATAGTGGAATAATAGTGGGCTATTATTGATAGAAATAGATATAGTAAGGGGTCAGAACTTTTTCTTGTACAAATACTGCAAAGCCTCTGAAACATGTTTTGGCTGAATTTTTACCTCGCTGTCCAAATCGGCAATAGTTCTGGCCATTTTAATGGCCCTATAATATGAGCGAGCAGAAAAATTACAGTGTTCAATTGCCGCGTGAAGCATGCTTTTACCCTCGGAATCTAATTCACAATACTTTTCAATCTGGGCCGTATTCATTTCGGCATTTCGTGTTATCTCATGTGTCCGAAAACGCGCAATTTGTTTTTGGTAGGCTTTGTTTACCCGCTTTCGCACCTCAATCGACGTTTCCGCGCCTGCAACACTCTTGATCAGGGCGGCATGCGCAACGGGCTTCACCTCTAAATGCATATCAATTCGATCCAAAAATGGCCCCGACAATCTTTGGTGGTAATTCTTGATTTTATACTTCATACAAGTGCATCGTCCTTTGTGCCTTTCTACATCATAATAGCCACAAGGGCATGGATTCATGGCGGCAACCAAACAAAACTGCGCAGGGTAAGTCACCGTAGCCTTGGCTCGGCTAACTGTAATATGGCCATCTTCAATGGGTTGCCTCAGCACATCAATCACCTGCTGAGGAAATTCCGCAACCTCATCCAAAAACAAAACGCCCCTGTGAGCCAGGGTAATTTCGCCGGGCATCGGACTCGAGCCTCCGCCCACAATGCTCACGGCCGAAGCCGTATGATGAATCACTCTAAATGGCCGAGTCGCAATTAGTGACTGTGATTTTGGAAGCCGACCCACCACAGAATATATCCTGGTCACCTCCAGCATTTCTTCTTGGGTCATATCTGGTAAAATTCCGCGTAAGGCTCTAGCCATCAGCGTTTTACCGGCTCCTGGCGCACCTTTCATCAAAATATTGTGTCCGCCTGCTGCGGCAATTTCCAGGGCACGCTTGGCTTGTGCCTGACCCTTTATCATACTCATGTCTACCGTCGCGGTCGGGTCAGCTTCTATAATTTGGGGTACGATTGGCAGCGCGCAAAGTTGCTGATTTAGGTACAAAATAGCCTCTTTCAAATGTCCCACAGGAATAACCTCAATGCCTTTTATTATGGCAGCCTCTTGGGCATTATCCTTGGGAACCACTACGCGCTTAAAACCCTGTTTTCTGGCAAATTCCGTACTCGCCAAAATTCCAGTAATTGGCCTCACTTTTCCATCAAGCGCCAATTCACCCAAAAATACCGTGTCCTTAAAGCTGTTACTCGGAACTAATTTCGAAAATGCAATTAGACCAAGGGCTATCGGTAAATCGTAGCGCGGCCCCACCTTCTTCAAATCGGCAGGCGCCAGATTCACCACAATCTTTCCCCTGGGCAACGGAAAGTTAGCGTTCTTCACGGCGCTCATCACTCGTTCCTTCGCTTCCATCACGGCCGCGTCCGGCAAACCCACAATCGAAAATGACGGAATACTCATTCGCGTATCCACTTCAATTTCAACAAGCTGACCATCCAGGCCAGACAGCTCCACACTATAAATCTTTGATGACATAAATTAAATTCACTTAAATGCTATAAATTCTTTTAAATACTTATTCTCAATACGAGAAGACTTTATATCAGCTGTCTCATTTGTTGTCAAATATTTGAAAACACACCTACTGGCAAATGTCCTTAATTTGTTGAAGCTTGTCCCTGCACTTTTGGATTGCCTGCTCAAATTCTTGAATGGCTGTATTTCTCTGAGCCAGCTCATTTTTGAGGAGTTCTTTCTCTTTCTCTAAAACTTCTGGCTGCTCACCTACTGTTGGCATCAATGCGATTTCAGCTTTCAGCTCCTTGGACTGTGTACCCAAAACGCTACCAGCGTCACTCCATGCACGAAATTCTTCACTAGCAAAATCTGGCATGCTTGTTTTGTGACCCTCCTGCTTTTGATTCAAATCTGCCAGCCTCTCTCTTGCCGCTCGGATAGCGGCAATATCAGCTAACTTTGCTCCAATTTCCTCCAGTCTTGCATCAATTTCTTCTATTTTGCGAATGTGCTCAAGACGCCCACTTTCAAGGATATCTAACTCAGGGCCTAAGTTTTGTACCATCCCAAGTACTTCAGAATATTGTGAATCAGTACTGATCGGAGCCAATTCATTGGCTGTTTGCCCCTCGGCCAATTCTACTTCTGGATCAGGTATCTCAACTACTTCAACAATTGGACTCGATTCAGGTTCACTCGCTTTTTCTGCAACTACTTTTGCGGCCTTATTCTTTTTTCTAGCCTTCCTCTTATATTCACCACCTTCCAGGTGAATCACCAATCTCTCAACCTCCTCCAAAATAAATTCAAGGCTAAAAGGTTTTCCCTCAGGATCCTCCAGTATTTCTGCTTCCGAAAATGATTCAGCATTGATTTCAGAAACCTCCTCCCAAATTATTTCTCGCGCTCGTTCATCCTTATCCAACACACCATATAAATCCGAACATTTTTTGTGAGTAATGGCACTAAGAGATGCAATAGTAACACTGTCATAACGAGTGTTGCCAAACCGATTCTTTTCAGTGCACAAGATATCAAATAGCTCCTCATTCGTTTCATCTTCATAGGCATCTGCAATCGCAGTACCGAGTTTGTCGACAATAGAATCCCCAATAGAAGTAATAAATACTTTCCTTCTTTTGCTTTGTTGGTAGTTGCCTAGTAGTTTCCCCAAGCGACTTTCATCCGCATTCTTAATAAGCTCATCATATATTCCCTTAAGAGCATCCACATAAGCATGGACAGTGTAACGAAGCAGGCGGCCAACCCTTTCTTCACTTCCTACCTCAATATCAGCAACCATATCATCCACTGTTTTCCTTAGTTCTCCGATAGAAATATTGCCAGTTCCACGCTCAATTATGCTTTGAGTAGGTTTAGCCTTTGGCTTAGCAGCCTTAGACTTTGCCTTGGCACTTGTAGGCCTTGGCTTAAATTTTCGACCAGCACTTTTAGGTTTTCGCACGGCTTTTGATTCGGGTGCCTCCGCCACTTCTGCCTCCTCCACCACTTTCTCCACCACTTTCTCCCTCCATTTATCCCCATCTTCCACATCAAATTCGTCGAGCTCACTCGCATAGAATTCCATGTGCTCTGTGGGAACAGGACACGCACTTTGCATATGACTTAGCACATGCCTACAAAATTGATAAGCAGCCTTTTTATTATCACCAATATCCTCAGCTGTTCGTAACTTCCCAAATCTCTGGAACATTTGCCATGCGATATGTTCACTATTGTGCGCACTATTGGGAATGCCAGTCTCGGATCCT
>JAJDCF010000050.1 GCA_029260955.1 Patescibacteria group bacterium
TACCAATTTTCGATGCTAGCTAGTCTATCGCTGATGGTAGCTAGATGATTGAAAGGCGGATGATACACTTTCTCGGAAAGCGCAGTGTAATAGGTTGGGCTGTAAAGGAAGATTGCGGGAACTTCCTGGCTTATGATTCCCTGAATGTCGCTTAGAGTCTCCTTTCTTTTCTCCTCGTCTTCTAGCCTGGCTTTTTCTAGAAGGCTATCTACTACGAAGTTCTTGAATTGCGAGAGATTTAGACCGCCTTCCTTAGCTTGTGAACTATGCCAGTAAGGATAAGCGTCGAGATTATAACCTAAATTCTGGCCAAAAAGCAATAAATCGTAATCCCTCTTATTCAAACGCTCCTGAAAATCTCCGTTTTCGAGTACCTCTACCACGAGTTCTACGCCAATTTTTTGCCATTGTTTCTTGATTTCCAGCGCTACTTGACGGTAAATGGCAGGTTTACCACTTGTGATTAGGCGTAAGCTTAGCCTTTCTCCACTCTTGTTTTCTCGCGTAGCAAGAGTTTCTGCTTCACTATTCTCTTCATCTAGCTTTTCTAGCGTCTCGTCGTTTAGTGCCTCGGCTGACCCATAAGTTATTTTTATGGAATCAATCAACTTTTTTTCACCATTAAAATCTGTGACATATACGTCGTATACGTTTTCTCCTGCTGCTAGGCTGTCGAATTTGGTGGCAGCTATGTAGCTCCAACCCGGATCACCAGGAACGTACTTTTGGAGCTCATAATCGTTAATGGTGATGCTTTTGGTATTTTTAGGCACTGTTCCCGTAATGGTGACGGGTTCGCGTGTTGTTTCCCAGTCTTTACCTTCGTTGGGACTATTAATATAGGTTACTTCCTCTGTGGGACTTTCTTTTTCATCTTCCTCTATCTCTTCAACCACAACTTCATCTTTGTTGGGAACCTGCCATTGAGTTTCAAATAAAGCACCATTTGCTTTGGTTACACTATATTGGTTCACCCAGTTATCTTGGTCTATTTCAAGCAATGGTGTGTCGATAATCTTTTGCTGATCAATGGCTTCAACCAGACTCTGTTTATCAGTTCCTAGTTGCAGGGCCAGTCTTACTTTTAGATTCTTCAGCTTAGGAGCCTCGTTGTTAATGAATATGGCCACATACTGCGGTAACTGGTAGCGATCCAAGCTAAATTTACCTTTCTTTAGTATGGCATCTGAATTTTCCAAAGGAACACTTCTTATACCATTGAGACCACTTAAATTCTTTTGCAAATCTTCGTATGTTCCAAAGGCCTTCAGTAAAATACTCTCTATGTTTGGCGCGCTATCGTAAAACTCTTCAAATGCCTCTAAGCCGTATTCCGAGTGGTCGGCCAATTGCACCTGCGATGCAAATTTGTAACGCCCTGAACCGATAGGCGAGAAGTTGAATGGGGCAGTATCCAAAAAGCTTACTTGTTCGTTTTCCAAAAGATGTTTGGGCAAAATGCCTGTCATTGTTTTAACCAAAAAGAATGAGTCCGGCCTTTCCAGAAGGAATTCAACAGTTCTTTCGTCGATCTTATTTACCTTTATTCCAGTGTAGTCGTTGTAATTCAGAATATTCCCCTTAAACTCGGGATTCTTGATGACATCGTTGTAGGTAAATAGTACGTCATCGGCTGTTACTGTTTCGCCATCGTGCCATTTTACTCCTTCCTTTATTACAAAGGTATACTTTTTGCCGTTTGGTTCGGCCTTTATGTTAGCCATGTCACCTACGACTTCACCAGTTTCGGTGTCATATTTGGTGAGTCCCGAAAAGATCAGTTGGGTTAAATCTTGAGCAATGCTCCCTTGCTGAACCAAAAGGGGATTGAGCACCCCTCCTTGGCCAACAGCACCTTCCACGTATACACCTCCTGTAATGTAGTCAACTTCAGAATTCTCATCGTAAAAAGCCCCCGCTATTTGGTAGGCTGTAGCAATTATCACCAAGCCTAAGAAAGCGAGAATGATTTTTTCTACCTTCGTTAAATGGTGAACAAGCTTTTTTAGTTTCATTCTGGTGTTCAGAAATTTATTTAGACAAATGCAATAAGTAGTGCATTAGTCATGAAGACAAAGGCAAGAAAAACAGTTGCTCGATAAATGACTTTTTCGGCACCACGTTTAACGGACTGAAAAGATTGACCACCACCCATGACTGCAGATAGGCCACCGTCTTTGTTTTGAGCAAGTATGAGAATTGATAGAAGAATGGATACAACCACCTGAACAATTAAGATAATTTCTTTCATAAGTATCGTTTAAAAAACCAATGGGGATTCTATCATAGGCAAGTTCAATGTTCAACTATCTTTCTGCATCAGTTGACAAATCAAGTATTTGAGCTATAATGACCTCCTCAATATATATATGGGAATACTAAACACTTTGCTTAATGTGCTTTTCCCTCCCCGATGTGCTTCCTGTAAAAGGGAAGGGGATTTTATGTGCGAAAATTGCGTGGAACAGCTTAGAATCAAGCCTATTAAAGGTAAGTCATGGTATCCGTCGGCTGCGGACTTTGAGCATTTGGACGGGGTGATTTATGGATTGGATTATGCGGAGAATCCAGAAATTCAGGCGGCAATATCTCAATTTAAGTATAAATTTGTAAAGGATTTGATTGAGTGCTTTGCGAATCTTACGGTTGCCAAGCTGAAGCAGCTGAAAATGTTGCAGGGGAGGGAGGCGGTGCTTATTCCGGTACCGCTACACAAGAAACGCCTGAATTATCGCGGATTTAATCAGGCAGAATTGATTGCGCGGGCAACAGCGGGGCGTTTTGATGAAAAAATTGAGGTGATGCTGTTACTTCGTCGCATAAAACATACCTCACAGCAGGCAAAGCTCAGCAAAAAAGAGCGACATAGGAATTTGGCTGAGGCCTTTGAGGTAGCGGGGGACTTGTCGGTACTTTCGGACAGGGTTTGTTTTTTAGTTGATGACGTGTGCACTACGGGTGCTACCTTAGACAGCTGTGCCCGAGCTTTGAAGCAAAGTGGAGTGAAGAAGGTTTATGGACTTGTGATAGCCAGGGCGTTTAAGTAAAATGGAGCCATAAACCCTTGTTATTATGATAAAGTTTGCCGTCATTTCTTTTCCTGGAACCAATTGCGAAGCCGAGAATGTGCGTGCCTTTAAGCGAAATGGCATGGATGCCGAGGCCGTTCTTTGGAATGATCCAAAGCTTTTGGATGGTTCTAAGTGCAGCAAATTTGATGGTTATTGTATTGCTGGTGGATTTAGTTACGAAGATCGCGGGCGTAGTGGCATTGTTGCTGCTCAAGATCCAATTATGAAGGTTATTGCCGATGAAGCCAAGGCGGGTAAGGTGGTTTTGGGAATCTGCAACGGCGCACAGGTACTAGTCGAAACAGGGCTTATTCCAGGCTACAACAAGCATTCACTTGCGGTTGCGCTGGCGTGGAACGAAATGAAAGTAGGGGATGAAATCGTCGATACAGGGTTTTATAATGCTTGGTCTTACTTAAAAAACGATGCTCCCGCTGGTCGATGTGCCTTCAATGACTTTGAAGACCTTCTTCACATCCCTTTTGCCCACGGAGAAGGCAGATTTATGATGGATGAGAAGACTTTGGAACAATTGGAGGATAACAATCAGATTGTTTTTAAGTACTGTGATTCCGATGGGAATGTGAATGCTGATTTTCCTATCACGCCCAATGGTGCAACGGCTGCTGCGGCTGCTATCTGCAATCCTGATGGAAATGTAATGGCCATAATGCCTCACCCGGAAAGGGATCCGAAGGGTGGGAATGGGAATTTAGTTTTTCAGTCTATCAAAAAATGGATTGAGGCCGATAAAAAGATTGAGCACAAATCATTGGGTAATTACCACGTAGAGGAGGATGTTCGCCCAATTGAAACGGTTGATCTTGAAATCATGGTTCGTTTGATTATTACCGACAACACCGAGCGTACAATCGAAGAGACTTTGATTCGGAATGGCATGAAATTGCATTTGGATCGTTATCAATATTATGGAATCAAGCTAAAAGATGACGTAAACGTTAAAGAAGCTGCGCAGAAGATTATGGCAACCGGCGAATTAGCCAACTTTAATAAGCACGTGGTTACCATCAAGACACAGGATGGCACTTTTTCTTATGATCCTGCTCATGTACTTGTTCCAAGAGAGCTGGATATGACTCATAGGCTTATTGTGGCTGATCAAAAGGACTTTGTAGGTCAAAGCAAAAAACAGGCTATCAATCTGCATGCGGGTGATTTGGTGAAAGACGTTCAGTACGGTGTTCTCTGGAATGCTTCTGAGATTAATGGTGAGACTTGGCAAAAGCTATCGCATTCTAAGGTACTCTACAATCCGCATTCTATGTACTTGATGAAAGTTCTCTGAAACCTTTAAAAAAGGTTTCAGTACATCCAAA